>JAIBDK010000047.1 GCA_024679435.1 Gammaproteobacteria bacterium
CTGGACGCTGTGATTTTAACCCGGAAAGCTTGGCAGGGCACCGTTTGCGTGCTCTTTTATCCCTGTTAAGCTACGGATTCAGGTAACTAGTTAGGTATCATGTAAAAAAGCGAATCGTCCTGAGTGGCGGTTCGCTTTTTATTGTTCACGATGCATGCTGATCCTATATTTTAGCGTCCGAATCTGGCCGAAAATTGACTCCCGCGTCAGTTTACCGAGCGTCTCCTTAGAGGAAACTGATCCTCGCCAGAATCGCCAGTCTGCATTGGTTCTGATTTAACGACCTAGTCGAAATATATCCAAATATCCCGTTGTCCTTCACCCTATTTGGTTGGATGGTTCCCTTACATCAATCGGGAACCTTCACCATGTCACTACTCACTGAAAATCAGCTTACCGATATCGTGGAAATGATTATGGGTGATTACGGGTCTCGATTGACTGGTGGTGAAGTATCCGAAATCACCGGTTTGATTCTGGAAAATATCTCCGGATTCGAAACGGTTGATTCCAATATTTTTACTCAGGTAATCAACGATATCGGGACCTACACGATTTTCGGTACGACGATAGAGCCCATACAAACCGTGGACTCAGAAATAGGGTGATTTACGTCATAAAAAGTCCGTCTAAGAATTCCACCTTAGACTAGAAAACAATTTAGTAAGACCGGAGATTTTTACCAGAAGGAAACGGCTGAAAGCCGCGTCGTTAGTGAGACCAATGGACTAATAGCCCACGGGTCCCTGACCGAAAATAGCTGTAAATGATTGAAAAATAACGAAAAGGATGGTGGGCCCGGGAGGACTTGAACCTCCGACCAATGGATTATGAGATTACATCGCCGTGATGGGAACCCCACGGATTACCAGGTTATCCGCTTATTTTCAATTTCACTCTTACCAGTTTCGTTACCAGTCGGAGCCTGGTTCGTACCGGAATCCAGATTTCTGGTGGTATAGGAAAACTTGCCTGATTCAATCAGCTTTATAGGACCAAACTCTTACCAGTCTCGATTGATTTTTATTAACTATTGCGACTAATCGACCGATTTCACCCACAGCGTCTATTCAAGAGATCTGATTAGCCCTTTCTCAGAGTGTTCAAATCAACAAAAAGCAGGCGCCCAAATTTTTACGACGGGGGGCAGAAAACGACCCATAAGAGACTCCCATTCGACAGTAATTTCTCGCCATAAACTAGTTTCATCAATTCGCAGAAAGAGATTCAGTTATCTGTAACTAGGCATATACCTTCGGATAGCTCACTAGCCAGAGGCGGAGGATTGCGCTTGCACTATCTCTTTATGTCGGGAAAAGAAACGTCAAATTAATTTTAAAAGTCCACTCAGGCGAGATCTCGTTATCATGATCTTCAGAGTTGTAAGTGATCTGGCCAAACAAATTGACCGGCTGTTTGTCTAGCTTCATTACCTTTCCAGCTCGGGCGCCTAATTGTGTCATCCAGTGTTCGGTATTGAAGTTGTAGGTTTGGGGAACATCCGGTGTGCCAACATACCAGCCTTGGTCAAAATGCCAGATGGCCAAAGGTTGTATGCTAGTTGAGCTGACATGGCTGCGATGTGTATCCTGGCCAGTATCATTATCGGCGAATGAAAAACTCGAGTAATTTAACACGCCCCATTGAAAACCTGGCGTTTGCAAATTGAAATAGATAAAGCCTGGACCTAAAGACCACTTGCCGCTGCCGGTGTAATCATTGCTTCCGGCGGTAGGCACAGTCAGGTTATAACCGACACCGATCATTACTCCTTTGGTTTCGAGCTTCGGAAGGAAATAACCTTGTGTTACAAGATCGCCAAAGCCTTCCTGGGTCCCAACACCATCAAAGTCGGGAGTGTTGATGTACGGCAAGGTTGTCCTCGTTACTAACTGCGCGACAGTATAAAAAAGCCCTATAGATATTATCTATAGGGCTCGAACATACCGAAATAAACCTTCTATCACATACTTGGATCCAAAGCCCGATCAAAAGGTAATTCATCCAAATGCTCAACATACTCAAGCGGATCAAAGGGCAGTTGCTTAGAACCTATTCTAGGCTTTGCGAGTTCTTTCAGCTCAGGGGTCGCATTTGCAATACCAGTCCAAGGCACACCATGAACCTCAGCTCTATCAGGGAACTTCTTTTTCCACAGATCATGGCGCAACTTCATTCTATTAAATGAAGACTTCATGTGAATCGTTTGCGCCATCAACGGCATTTTCTCTCGTGGATCACCGAGTAGAAAATAAAACGCAGCTGGAATACCACTCGCTTCACCGACCGGGTCTGGTGAAATCATATGGCGCTTGTAATCACCTTTAACCAATGCACCCAGCTGTGGTCCAGCGTAAGTAAATGTATAGTCCCGGCGGCTATAGGTATCACCATTTAGCAGTAAAGAAGTCTGGTCTATACCGTCAATTACCCTGTTTGTGGGTATTTGGCTCCTGGCATTCCCGAGCCGAGCAAAGGTAGTGAATAAATCAGTGATGTGAATCATGTCACCCACAACCTGACCCTTCTCAATCATACCCGGCCACCAAGCAAAGGCTGGGACGCGCACGCCACCTTCAAGGAAGTCGCCTTTTCCACCACGATAGATGGTTTCGGCAAAACCTGTACCTGGAGGCGAATTATGAGACATTGGCCCGTTGTCAGCCATAACGACTACCAGGGTGTTTTCAGCAATACCTAGCTCATTGAGCTTATCCATAACCTGGCCGACAAATACATCGACATTGCACTGCAGGCCGTCCTGTAACATGCTTCTGGCTCGCGAACAATTTTTGGGACGGATGGGAAGGAAGCTCGACATCATCGGCCAATTGGCCACATAAAACGGCTTGCCTGCCTTAGCGTTGCGCTCAATAAACTCCATGGTTCGCTTCTGCGCTTCAGGGTCTATTTTCTCATAGGTTTCCAGTGTGTTATCAAGCCACTGAAGAGTTTCTCCGCCTTTGCTTCCTTCAGCAACCTGCACCCAGGCTTTAGTCACAAAAGTATCATCAAGCTTGTATTTGTTATCGGGCAAGATTTCTTCTATCAACCCCATCGAAGCATTACCCTGCTCAGCTTGAATCGTGTTTAAAGACAATATTTGATTGTAACCAGTGAAGAACGCCTCATCGAAGCCCTGATTATTAGGATAACTTTTTTCTATATCACCCAAGTGCCATTTGCCGTGAAATGCCGTGGCGTAGCCTTTTTTAGAAAGCACCTCCGCAAGCGTTACCTCTTCATCTGAAAGGCCATGGCTTTCAAGCAACATACCAATATTGTACATACCTGAGCGCACGGCTAAACGACCTGTCATGGCTGCTGCCCGACTCGGCGTACAGCCTACCTCGGTATACATACGAGAAAAAAAGATCCCGTCCCTAGCTAACTGGTTAATATGAGGGGTTTTAAAACCTCGGACCTGCTGGACTTGCGGTATGCCCACATCACCAAAGGCGGTGTCATCCCACATAATATGAATAAGATTTGGCGGCTGACCAAACTTCTCTTCCAGTACCGCTAACTTCTTACTAATTGCCTTATCTTCAGCCGCCCATTTTTCTGAGTGCTGGGCCTGAAGGACATAATACTCAGCATCATGGACAATATCTCTAGCAAAGCTCGGGGCGGCGATGCCACTGAGCACCGAGAAGGTTAAAAAGGACATAATAATTTGTTTGAAATTCATATTCTCTCCATATTTATAAGTAAAATACTGCAAATATCTAAAGCAAAAAGGACCTTACATAAAATTCTTACCCCTGACGCCAGCATAGTCGTCGGTTGGTACAATCACTAGCCAAATGGTACAACATTGTTTTTTTATAACAGTATGAAATTTTGGCCACTAACGAAATCAAAAAACCGCAATTTATATACTCAAGAACGATAACACTATAATCAGCTACCCCAGAGTCGTGTAAACAGTATCAAATTCATCCATTAGGGGTGCCTTTTGTGGCCGATCCAAGCTTGTCAAAATTCACTTGGGAAACAGAAATTTTATCTGAAACTCAGCATACCAATCGGCGGCACTGTCAGGTGCTTCTACATTTCGGTAAGACGAGAAACGCATATCAACAGGGGTTTCACCGAAATGAAAGATTTTGCCAATTCCGCCACCGATCGGGATCGTCCAGGCGTCGTCACTGTCAGCTTCCCAGTTGTAGGCCATGGTTGGTGAGGTAGTCAGATAAAAGTCGGGCGTATTGTAGTTGATGAAATATTGAAGGCTTGAAAGGTCTACATCTTCAGCATCGTCATCTCCAGCGAAATCCCAAAATTGCTGGCCAAGTAAACCCATCACCCACGGACCCTGCATGGTTAATGCCACAAACGCCGGGCCGCCCGACCACTTGTCATTTCCCAGACTGTTTTCGGTATTGGTGGGCATGTTCACGGTGGGACCAACACCCCAGATGATACCGCTGGGAGCAGCCGGTGAAAAGAACGCCTGGTAGGTGATGTTACGCAACCCGGTATCATAGGACTGACCTTCAAACGCCGGTTCCTGATAGGCAATCGGAACGATAAAGCGATTGATCAGGTTCCACTCACCCAGGTTCATCGGCAATACGGGCTGGAACTCCATCTCATAGGCAAAGGCGTCTTCGTCACCGCGATCAAAGTTGAATCGGTTCTTGATCGGCAGGCTGATCAAGTCTGCAACCGGATTTTGCGAGGCGCGCACCAGGTCGTCATCTTCAACATCGCCGTCCTTGTCATAGTCGATTGGGGAACCCGCCATGCAGGGCAGTGAAACTGCGCACGATAGCAAGGCGGCCCCGAATAATACCCGCCCCCGGTTTTTGTGAAAGAACATCAGTCAGCATTCCCCATATGGTTTTTTAGGTTGACCTATAGTTCCTCGATGGTCAATCGTTGCTCGCCAGCCCCTGTTCATGTGAATACTGGATCAGCGCCTCCAGGGCTGTGCGATTGGTCTCGATGCCACAAGGCCAGAATTTTTCGCCCATCAACTCGCGGGCCTCTTCGAATTCCTGGTCAGACCACGGCATCGTACCGATTATCCATTTCATTAGTTGGACCAATCAACCTGCATTTTTGATTCATATTTTAAGCTTGGTGCTGGGTCGAATGGCCTGTTAGGCTCTACGATAACGAACTGCTGCTTATAGTGTGGGTACTTTTTAATTTGTATCATATGGTCTTGCACCATTTTCATCAGGCTAACGGGCTCATAGGCTGCATAGTTTATTTCTGTTAGGTAACGCTCCATTGGGTCATGCATTAAATTAACAATAGGCATGAATACTTTCGAGTCGTCGAAGTAAATCTTGGTCCAGTCTTTTCTGACAGCTTCGAGCTCACCTTTATTGTAGTAAAAGTGATAATCCCTTAAACCGTTATCCTCGCCAAAGAAAAGCAATGCGGTTTGATCAACTCCATCTACTACACGGTCGGTAGGGATTTCGCCTTTTACTCCCGCAATACTAGCAAAGGTAGTGTACCAATCGGTCACATGAAACAGATCCAGAGGGTCTTGACCAGCCTCAATCATGCCGGGCCACCAGGCAATAGCGGGAACCCGAACACCACCTTCCCATGTTTCCCCTTTTTCACCTTTATCGAAATAGGAGTACCCACCATGGGGCTGCCATGCATACATTGGCCCGTTATCTGAAGACCAAACGACCAAAGTATTTTCTGCAATGCCGTTGGCCTTAACAGCCTTTAATATCCTCCCTAGGTTGTAATCGCTTTCCGTTAACTGAGCAGCGGTATTGGTTTGGGCTGGGGTGTCCATAAAGTCTGGGTGGGCGCCAATAAAGTGGTTGCCTTTTCCTCCTACATATATAAAGAACGGTTTGTCATCTTTAGCCACGCGATTAATGTAATCAATCGTCAGATCAGCTACATCCGAATCATAAGTGTTATAGGTTTCTATCGTCACGTCATACAGCTTCTTAGGTTTTTCACCTCTTTTGCCTTTCATTACCCCTTCTTCCATGTAGAAAGCTTTCATCTCTTTAGGGCCCCATAAATAGGAACCTACGCTCATATGGCCAGCAAGATCTGACTCTTGTGCATCCTGAACCCAGGTAACAGGATTGCCTTCGGACCAGACGGCTTCGTCAAAGCCATGATTAATAGGGGCAAACTCTTCACCAAAACCGACATGCCATTTCCCGAACATGGCTGTGTTGTAGCCGGCTTTTTTCATCAGTTCGGCCACTGTGACTTCTTTTTTCAGAAGGCCTTGCTTTTCCATTCCGGGAAAGAGCACTTGATTCACGCCTGTTCGTACGTGGTATCGCCCAGTGTTCAGGCTCATGCGTGTTGGTGTGCAGGCGGGCTCGGAATAATACTGCAGAAACTTCATCCCTTGATTAGCCATTTTGTCCAAGTTTGGAGTTGGTGCCCCCCGTAGCTTGCCTCCGCCATACACACCAAGTTCGCTATAACCCACATCGTCAACTAGAACGCTTATGATGTTGGGTTTTTTACCGAACTTTTTCTGCAGGGCGGAAAGTTTATCTTTTACTTTCTTGTCATTAGCCTTCCACATTTCACCCTTGATATTTTGCATGGCGAAGTGCTCGGCATCATGAACGATATCCTCGGCAATTACGTTAAATACTAATGTGCTCAATACGGTTCCGACCAGCATAGATATTCTATACTTTCTCATCTTTCGGCCCTCTCTGTCGTAATGTGTTTTTGTACTTTATCGATATCTTGATTACTTCTTTATAAAAAGGCTAAGGATCAAGTAGTTCCAGGCTTTCGGCCGCAAATAACTGCTCAATTTTCAACTCACTACGACTTAAACCCTGTTGATATGAATAGCGAAACAGCGTCTCTAAGGTCTTACGGTTGTTATCAATTCCGTAACTGTAGAAATTTTTTCCCATCAGCACCTGAGTCTGCTCAAGCTCTTGACCAAACCAGGGAAGCGCATTCATAGCCCACCCCAACTTGGCCATATATTGGTAGTTGATGTTTTTGGCTTCGACGTAGGCATCAAAAACGGATTTGGCTAACCAGGGTTCGCGCTTAAGTAGGCTGCTACGGATAGCTACCGTATGCATGATGGGGAAAATACCGGTTTTCTGGAAATAGGCTTGCTCAGTGGCGCGAGAATCTGCAAACAAACGCCTGATTTTGGGGTGCCCCTGAGTGAAGGCCTTTGGCTCGGCCGCATGAAACAGCACATCTACCTCGCCTGAGACAAGCAGCTCGGATTCATCTTTGCCGGGGCTGCCATTAACAATTGAAATACCTTCCGGCCGCACTGATTCTTGCTTGGAAAGTTTACCAGCAGTACCAGCGGAAGAATCCCCAGCGGCCACAACCCATTCGACATCGCCAGGTTTTACCCCGTACTCATCCTGAAAGATACCCCGTAGCCAGGTCAACGAAGTAGAGGAGTAACCAGCCGTTCCTATGCGCTTGCCGATAATGTCTTGCGGTTTTCCGATGCCACTATCGGTGTTAATAAATACGCTTTTATGGCGGAATAGACGCAGAGGGAAAACAGGCAGCAAGGTGTAGTCACGAAACCCTTCGTTGGCATAGGCCAGCATATAAGGATGCAGGCCAATCTCGGTGACATCGAAAGTTTGCGGGCCGCTAAACACATCCGTGTTCATATCACCGATCTTGCCAACCTGAAAACTGGCATCACAACCAGCAATTTTCACTTTGCCATCCATCAGCGCCTGCAAGCGATCAAAACGATAGCCGGTGACTTTTAACGGCAGTGTACTTGCGGTCGACGCCAGGCTCGTGATCGAAGCACCGCCTAACACGGCGCCGCTCCCCGCCAGTGCACTGGCCTTGAGGAAACCACGTCGTGAGAGACCGCTGTTATCTCGAGGTACTAACGTGTTATCCAGGCCGGAATCATGCTGGGACATGCCCTTTCCTGTTAAATCTGTAGTTTTCATTATTTGCTCCTTCACAAGCAAGTGTGCCGTTCGCCTCTGGAACATGATACTGGCCCACCATAGATGTGAATAATGTTGGGTTGCATACCGAATTCCTCTCGCAGCTGGGCAAGCCGCTGGTCAAGTGTCTTGTCTTCGGCCGCCCATTTCTTCCCATGCTGGGCTTCGAGGATGTAATGCTCAGCGTCATGGATAATGTTTCCGGCCTCCACTGTAAGTGTTGTCACCTAAAACAGAATGCATGCACCTGCAATCGCGTTTAACAGTCTGTTCTTCCCTGGTATTTTTATTTTTCGATAACCTCGTTGGAAGAAATTATTTCAATATCTTCATCTGTTAATCTTTTCCCCAAGCGATCGGTGAGTCGGATTACTTCAGCAACAAGTTCACTGCAAATTTGATTCCACTCTGCTTGTTCCTGGGGATTTATTCCGTCGTCTTCCAAACTCCTGCATACGTTGGTATAGTCCTCAAGAGCCTCTTTAAGCCGGCATTCCGATCCATTCTCCAGACCCGAGCAAAGGGTTTCTGCGAGATCAAACAAATCGTCAGGGAGTTGTTTCAATTAACAACAGACCAATGTGTACAGAATGTCGTATTTAAACTCAGATGAAAAATTTACAACAGTGAGTTACCGTGATCTGAGGGTTAGCTGATCATGTCTAAAAGCGGTAAAGTCGACGGCTCGGCAGGACAGCAACCCTCGCCTGAAGAAATTCGCGCCGCCCTGAACGCCGTACTATCAAGTGAAGTTTTTTCGAACTCCCCCCGCCTGCAGGAGTTTTTACGCTATGTTGTCCAGGAAACTCTTTTGGGACGTGGCAGCCATATCAAGGGAAAGACTATCGCAGTAGACGTGTATCATCGTGATCTAACCACCGATAGCGGCGCACAGAATCTTGTACGTGTGGAGGCGAGGCGACTGCGCAGGTTGTTGTCGGATCATTATGAGTTCGAGGGTAACTCTGACCCATTGCGGATTCAGATAGCTTCAGGTGGTTACGTTCCCAGCTTCACACCCCAGGAACTGAGCACCACCAGTAGCCCTGTAACTACCGAGCGTCCAATTGGATTGCACAAGTCGAAATGGTTAATACCGGTCATCTTAGGAGGCCTGGTTGTCCTGACTATTGCTGGAGTACTGATTGGAAAGCAGCACGAGAGCGTCTCTATTGCCAAAAAACAGGGGGAGACGGCGGTACTGAACGCACTGCGCAATAAATCTGTTCCGACACTGCAAGCAAACAATCTTGCACAGCAAGCTCGGGGACTGTTTTTTCCCGTCTTCGATGCCAAGCGCCAACATCTGGCCCTGGAGATGTTTCGGTACGTGATAAAACTGGAGCCAGAAATACCTCACGGATACGCAGGTGCAGCTCAAATTCTCTCAACACTTGCATTGATTTCTAAAGACGAGGTTAAAGCAAACAGTTTTTCCAATGAAGCCCGCGTCCTAGCCGATAAGGCACTCGCTTTCAACCCATCTAACGCCTGGGCACATGCTTCAATGGGGTGGACCCTTGGAGTCGCCGGCGAGTTACAGAAGGCGCTAAAACATGCTCGGCTCGCCCTGGAGCTTGCGCCAGAGGATGGGCATGTACTGGATCTGGTAGGGATGGTTGGCATAATAGCCAATGAGCCTGGTCTGGCAGCTCTCGTGTCAGACCCGGACAGGCCAAGATCAGGGGTAGGCCGATTTGGCGCGCGCAATATATGGGGAGCTACACAGTATATGCTGGGCGATTATACCGCCATGAGGGAAGCTTTTGGTAGCGCCGCTTCGGAGGGCTCTCCGATGAGCCCTGTCTCATTGATGTTTCTAGCTGTCGCTCACGACCATCTGGGAAATGACGGAAAAGCCCGCCAACTTGTAAAGGAACTATCCGAAACATGGCCTGGGTTTCCGGCCGGATTTCTCATTCGGCGAATATTTCATGATGGATCCGTGTATGAGCGCGACATCCTTCAACGCCTCGGAAAATACGACTATGATTTCAATTTAGAGTAGTTGTACTGTAATTCGATAGTTGAGCAAGGGAGTGACTAGCATCCTGCGTTAACTGAATCGACAGTTACTGAGATCCGATTCCTCTACCATAAAGTCATCCCAGCTTAAGTCTGGGAGCACATGCGTATAAAATCGTGCATTACACGAGATATTGGGCAAGGGTATGAGGGTCTCGAATAGGTGTGAGTATCTATATTGGAGAATATTGGTCCTCGCCCGAATCGCGAGTCTTTATTAGATCTGATTTAACGATCCCACCTAATCGAATTTTATCCATTTCTTCCGTTGTCCTTCACTCCTTTTGGTCGGATGGTTCCCTTACATCAATCGGAATCCATCATCATGTCACTACTCACTGAAAATCAACTTACCGATATCGTGAATATGATTGTGGATGGTTATGGGTCCCGATTGACAGGTGGTGAGGTGTCGGAAGTCATCGGTTTAATTCTGGAAAATACCTCCGGATTTGAAATGGGGAACATACACGATTTCCGTTACGACGTTAGAGCCCTTTAAATACGTGGACTCAGGAATAGGGTGATTTACGTCAGGAAAAGACTGTCTAAGGATCGCAGATTAGAATTGAAAATAATTTATTGAGCCCTGAGATTTTCACTGGAAGGGAATGGCTGAAAGCCGCGTAGTTAGTGGGGACCCGTGGACTATGTGTCCATGTATCCTTCGCAGAAATTCCCGATAAGCGATCGAAAAGTAAAGAAAAAATGGTGGGCCCGGGAGGACTTGAACCTCCGACCAATGGATTATGAGATTACATCGTCGTGATGGGAACCCCACGGATTACCAGGGTATCCGCTTATTTTCAATTTCACTC
>JAIBDK010000294.1 GCA_024679435.1 Gammaproteobacteria bacterium
TCTGGAAACCGAAAAAGGCTATCTGGCTGCGGCGGGATTTAAACTGAGACTAAAACGGGGTGGGGGTGTAAGGTAACCCGTATACCTGAACTATTGGTTAAGCTCGTAAAACTTAACTTCGGCAGGTTTGAAATTTGAAAGTGATCCCATTGCATCAAGCACCGAGGTGATAAAACCCTGAGCTGTTAAGTTCACCAATGCACCGGCGCTGCAATCTGTCTCATTAAATTTACGAGTAAGGTCTTTTCGACCTGTCGGATTATGAATCAGAATGGGGACTGCGTCGCCGTTATGTTCTCCTCGAGTTGAGTCTGTGGAGTGATCTGCACACACACCCAGCACGATATTGCTGATATCTATCCCTCCAAGGGCTTTGTCAAAACGTTCAATAAAATCTGATTTTGCCTGTGGGTCACGGTCATGGGCAGCCGTATCGGTACCTTTAAAATGCACAAAAACAAGATCACTCGTTTCAAGAGCAGATACTGCAGTTGATAATTTTTTCTTAATATTGGTATCTGTTGACGAGGTGAATGCAGGGTTGGTTACGTTGCTAAAGTTAAATAATTTTGCCAGTCCAAGTACGGTTGCTTCCCCGGCAACGACGGTCACATTTAAATGGAGATGTTTGAGAATATTTTGATAATTCTGATATTGCCCTACGCCACGAGTGAGTATTCCGTTGGCAGGCAAGTAGCCATTTTCGATACGTTTTAAATTAACCGGATGATTTTTAAGAATTTCGTTCGATACATGAGTAAGCTTGTTTATTGCTGAGGCAGTCCTTTTTGAAGCGGTATCCGCATCCCCAGAGGGTTGGGCCAGCAGAACGCCGGTATGTAACATCTTTCCCCCTGGGTCGGTGTCCGTTACTTTGTCTGAAAGCCCGGGGCCTCTCAGTCGTAATACGCAGCGGTGATGAGTTGCGGGGTGTAAAGAGGCGGAGATGTTATCTGGTAAACGTATGTCCTGAAGAGATGCACAAAGAGCATCGACTCCTTGTTGAATTCTCTGTGCTCGTCTGTCAAGAATACGAAAGTTGTGGCGGTCAATATTTTCAATGGTGGCAAGATTCGCTCGAAATAGTAAATCGCCGTGCTGCAGGTCCAGGTCAATTCCAGAAGCCTCTATTGGCCCACGTTTTAAGCTGGCGGCAACCCTTGGAGGTAATCCAAAAATGATGCTGACACCGGTATGGGTATCAACAGGCAAACCCGGTAGCAGGGGATTCATCATTCCAGATTGATGTTGTGTGGCTATGGCGTCAAGTACCGGTGTCCGGGCATGCTCAAGGGGAGTTTTGTTTCCGAGTGTTGTACATGGTCGGTCTCCAAGCCCGTCAAGAATAATGACAAGTCCTTTGAATTTGTCCTGGCTCATGTGTATTTATCTCGTAAGGCGGTGAGCTTACCTTTATAGGTGACTGCGATTGTCTGAATTATGATGTTGATTATGTCGGTTGCTGTGTCGTTGATTTTTTCGTTATCAATGATCTCAACGTCCTCATTATCCGCCTCTGAAACCAGTACTTCCTGCAATTGCCATATAGCATCGAGATTGTTGAGGTAACGTTGTGCTCTGCGCTGCTTGTTTTCTGCGGAGCGTCCTTTTATAAATTTTACCAGTCGATCTCGGTCCAGGACGGCCAGACAAACAGGAACAACTACGATTTTGGTGGGTTCAATTCGTTTCAACAGGCTAGGACGAATGTGAACCCCTTCTAAAATCAGGGATACATTTTCATTCCGGGCGCGTTGAATGACTGCCTCACAGGCTACTTCAACCATTTCTGATTGCATCTGAAAACCATATAAAACATGCTCATCTCCTTCTGCCGTATTGTAAATTTTAGGGATCTGCATGGCTTTTCCAGCATTAAATGAGGACGTATGTAATGATGGTGACAGTTTTTCCGGAATCATGATGCGCATTACTTCACGCAGCATATCCGTCGATTGTGTTCTTACAATACCCAGTCGGCTGGCAACTTCTGTGGCGATAGTGCTCTTTCCGCTACCTGGGATTCCCCCGATAAGTAATAGAAGAGGGGTATTGCTTTTTAAAAAATCCCGCCAGATAAGATAATAATCAGCGTGTTTTTGGTCTACCATTTCCTTAATTACTTCGAACGTCATGGCGGTGAGCTGAGCTGAAGTCAGTGTGCGTGTTTTCTGTTTAATCAGAGCGCTGTGAATCTTTCGTGTAATTGCATTACAGGTTGCTCCTGAAATGGAGCAGCTTTGCAATCTCTGCACATGGGTGCCACGTGAGAACGGCTCTACGGAACCATCTTCGCGGATAATACGAATATTCTCCCTCGATATATCTTCTTTTTTATACCGAGTTAATACTGCTCCAGGATAATCTTCTTTCAGAATTTCTTCGATTCGTTCCCTTAATTCGATGGTGCTGATTTCATCATTATCGTCAAAGTCGTCGCGCACATCCGATGCGACGTTGTAGGCGTCAGAAAATTCTAGTCCAGCATGCTGAAGAGATTTAACCAGCATTCCGCGTAAGAATGGAAACCGTGTTCCATTTTCATCATTAACAACTACCAGTTTTGTCATATGCTTGTGTTCAGTCGATCAGATTTTAACGTTGCCGATAGGCTTTAGCTGCTTCATCAGCGATGAGTTTAATTCCCTGTTTGACTGTTGCAGGACTGCCGGCATAAGACACCCGAATACATTCTTGTTTGTGCTTCCAGTTTTGATCTTCGATACCGGGGAAAAAATGGTGTCCAGCAATGACGTACACATTACGTGATTTAAGATTCTGGTACAACTCTTCACAGGTTATCGGCAATTCTTCAAACCAGAGCCATAGAAACATGGCGCCCTCGGGCCTGTGGATTTTAACCGGGAGATCCTTCATTTCGTCGTATACTATTTCCAGAGCAAAATCTCTCTTCGATCGGTAAAATGGTCTCACTATTTTGTCGCAAATGCCAAGTAGGCGCTTTTCACGAATTAGTCGGGTTACCAGAGCGGGGCCGAATCCGCCAGGGGCAAGGCTAAAAACAGCATTTGCATTTTTCAGTTTTTCAATTACGGGTAAGTCGGCAATAACAATGCCGGTTCTAACCCCGGCTAAGCCTAGTTTTGACAAGCTTAAACAAAGAATTATGTTTCTATCCCATATTGGAAGAGCCGGGGAGAATGTAATGCCTGGAAAAGGTAATCCGTAAGCTCCATCAATTATTAACGGAACAGCCGATTCTCTAGTGATGGTCCTTAGATTTTCAAGTTCTTTGTCGGTTATTACGTTTCCTGTTGGGTTGGTTGGTCGTGATAGACAAACTGCCCCGCAGTTTTCGCCCGTGTCCAACGAATCAAAGTCTAAGGAATATTTAAAAAATCGATTTCCATCTCCAGATACGTCTGTAATGACCGGTTTATTAGCCCGAAATATCTCGCCTGTTCCCGGTCCGGTGTCTGAGTAGCCGATGTATTCCGGTATCATAGGAAGTAAGATGTGTTTTTCTGAATCGTCAGGATATTTACCTGCAAACAGACTGAACAAGGTCCCGAAGCTCGACTGACTGCCGTTGGTGATAACAATATTTTGTTCGCTAACTGGCCAGCCGAATTCAAACTTCAATAACTCGGCCAGCGCACTTAAAAAGTCTGTGTTTCCCTGAGGTGCGTCATACTGACCCACTAACTGCTCAAAAGTTTTATCTTCGGCTAAAAGTAATTCGAGCTCTGCACGAAAGAGTTTCTCCATCTCAGGTATAGATCCCGGGTTGCCCCCGCCGAGCATATATACCTCCTGCTGTCGGTTTTTAGCCTGCCCAAGATCATCCATAAGTTGAAGAATTCCGCTAGTATTGCTGAATTTAGATGCGAATCGTGTGAATTGCATGGCTTTGGAGATGCTTGTAGTCTTAATCTTGGATAA
>JAIBDK010000266.1 GCA_024679435.1 Gammaproteobacteria bacterium
GCAGTGTCCATGACTGACCGGAGGTGTTATCGGTCAGTGTAAATGAATCTGTTGAAGTCTCTTTTTCGGAGGTGTCTTTTTCGCTCATTTAGTAATTCTCCAATAAAATGAGTGGTTTAGTATTAAAAAAATCAATGCATTGTTTTTGATGCGCCTGATTTTAATTATATAAGATAATCTAAATTCCCTTGAATAACAAACTTGTTTTTGCTGCCTGATTGACGTAAGAAACAATTTACAAAGGTTGGTTTTATAAAAATGACAACAAAAGAACGAATCCTTGAAGGATTGACCGGTCGGATATCTGCCCTCGAGCTGGGATCTTCAGAAGGGAGTCCTTTAATTGGAATTCATGGCTGGCTTGATAATGCAGCGACATTTATTCCACTTTCCCAATGCCTTGAAAGTTACAGATGGCTGTGTCTCGATATGCCTGGCCACGGAAATTCGGATCCCCGCCCCCGCGGTAGCACCTATCATTTCACTGATTATGTCGGGGATTTATTTCGGGCCATGAATTCTCTTGGTCTGGATCGGTGTGATCTTATTGGGCATTCTTTGGGTGCGGGAATTGTCGCTACGTTTGCGGCGACCTTTCCGGAAAAAGTGAATCGTCTGATCCTCATAGATGGCCTCGGTCCAATATCCGGTGAAGATGATGACAGCCTTGAGCAGTTACGCAAATCCATGTCCCATCTGGCACAACCTTCTCGGGAAGGGCCAAGAAAGTACCCTTCCTGGCAAGGGCTTGTGGAAAAGCGTTTACAGGCCGGTGCAATTCAGCGCCATAGTGTAGAAATGTTATTGAGCCGGGGGGCGCGGAGAGAAGGTGATTCTGTAACTGTCGTCAGCGATGGCAGACTCAAACAACATTCACCGATATATATGAATCAGCAAAAAGTGATATCTCTTTTAGCCGGCATTGAAGCCCGGACGTTGCTTGTTCTTGCTGAGGATGGATTGGTCGGCAGCAGAGAATCTACAAAGCAAAGGATGGATGCGATAAAAAATCTGACTACGGTAACCGTTCCGGGAGCACATCATCTCCATCTGGATGATCCTGAACCCGTTGCAGCGGAGATTCGGAAGTTCATGCAAATGGATGGCTGAAAACTTGTAAAAGGTAGCAATGTGGTAATAAGCAAAGACCTGTGCTTACTGTCGCGATTGTGGAAGCAGGATTTGTCATGCTTTCGGTCCGGAAGATCAGATTCTGACTAGAAAATGAGGCGCTCTTTATTAGGCACAAGAGCTGATTCCTGTTGCCAATATATGGCTGAGGAGTGCGCATAAATGGATAAAACCAAAGCGCTCGGATATGTGCGGTTATCAAACTGAACCGGATAGCTTTGATGAAACTATTACTTTGTATCAGTTAGCAAGCAATCTGGATGATTAAGGGTTGTTTAGTATCTGTCAGACGGCGAATAGCAAGTAAATTGGAACTACTTATGATTGTAAATCCATTTAAGCACAGCGTCCTGAATTTCATTGCCATTCCAGTAATTCACCTTGGGTGATTCGATCATCATGGCCACACTGAACTGTTTATTATTCCTGGCGTTGACATAGCCTGCCATGCTTCGAACTCCGTTTATCAATCCTGTCTTGATTCTTGCCCTGCCCTTCAGGCCACTGTCGTGGAGGCGTTTACGCATGGTTCCATCAAGGGCAGAAAGTGAAAGTGATGACAGAAACTCCGGGCGGTAGTTGCTGTTCCAGCCGTGTCTGAGAAAATCTGAAAGGCTTCGACTGCTGATCCGGGTTTTTCTTGACAAACCTGAACCGTTATCGACATAAAGCTCTGGCATAGAGAGGTTATTTGCCGTCAGCCACTTGCTCAGCATTATCCGCGCACCGTCCAGTGTTGCGGGATGATTTTCGACCTGAGCATCCAGTGTTAAAAACAGGTTTCGGGTCATCACGTTATTGCTGTATTTGTTGATGCTGGTGATGATGTCTGCAAGGGGTTCTGAGGGATAGGTGATCAGTTCCTTTGCATTTTCAGGAACTTTTGCGATTCGATAACCGCCGTCAAATATGCCACCACTGTGGCGCCAGAGATATTTAAACAACCGAAATGTGTACTCGGTGTTTGAAAAAAGTGCTCTGGAAATCGAATGTTGTCCGCAGCGGATACGAAAACTACCATTGAATGTGGCGTATAATTTTTCGCCAGTTCTCTTGATATCATAACTCCAGCCGCTGTTTTTACTTTTACACTTGCCGTCAGCGGGCTTAATTTGGTTGATGATAACCATGTCAGCTAGCGGTGGATCGGCAAAAACGGAAACCCGACCGTCGATGGGATGAAAGACAAATCGGGTTGCTGAAAAATTAGCCAGTGCCGCGTCTGGGCCGACGTTATAGAGCCGGGCGGGTTGTTCATCGAACTCTCCGCGATTATGAGGCGGGATATCGAACAGTGAATTGTCGATAACAAGACTGCCGCTTATAGCGCGGATTCCCCGTTCCCGTATCGACAAAACATGATGCCAGAGGCGATTGGCGGTAAGAAAGGGGTCGCCATTGCCCTGAATAACCAGATCGCCTTGAATAACATCACCGCTTAGTTGGCCGTTAATGTAGTAGCGAGTATTCCATAAAAAGTCTGGTCCGAGTAATTCTAGCGCGGAAAGGGTGGTGAGCAGCTTTATGACAGATGCGGGATTTCTGGGTTTATCACTGTTAAAACGAAGTATAGATTTGTCAGAACTGAGATCGCGCACGTCAATGCTGACTGAATCCGGGGGAATGCCGTATTTGCTGACTAGTTTTGAAACCTGAGTCGGCAGTTTGTCGCCGAAGGCAAGATTGGTATGACCCAACAAAACACAGAACAAAGCCAGAAATAAGTGGAAATTTCGAATAGATGGCATTAGACCGGTGTACAGAAATGATATGATTGGGTTTGCATAATTGACTTTATCTCAACCCATGAATAAAAAGAAAAATATTTACAAGATACAGTTTCATAATCAGGGAAAGTTGTACGAACTATATGCACGTGAAGTAACACAAAGCCATATGTACGCTTTTATCGAGGTAGCGGATATTATTTTCGGGGAAAAATCCAAACTGGTTGTCGATCCCTCCGAAGAGAGACTTAAACAGGAATTCAGTTCGGTAAGCCGAACATACATCCCGTTGCATTCCGTGGTTCGTATTGATGAAGTTGAAAAGGAAGGAGTCAATAAAATTATCGAAAATTCCGGGACGTCAGACGGTGGCAACGTTTCCCCTTTCCCAATGCCTCCATTGCAACCTACCAAATATTAACAAAGAACTCTTGGCTATCACCAAAGATACTTTCAGACAACGCAGCTGACGCCTGTTCCACCCATTCCACAATAGCCCTGAGGATTTTTAGCCAGATACTGCTGGTGATCATCTTCGGCATAGAAAAATTCGGGTGCTTCACGAATCTCCGTAGTGATTGGTCCGTATCCCGATTGGGAGAGTTGTTCCTGATAGGCATCTCGGGTGGCCAGAGCCTGTTGCAGTTGTCTCTCGTCAGTTGTAAAGATGGCCGACCGATACTGAGTGCCCTGATCGTTACCCTGGCGCATCCCCTGAGTAGGGTCGTGTGATTCCCAGAACAGTTCCAGCAAAGTGCCGTAGCTAACTTTTTTGGGATCAAATACGACAAGTACCACTTCAGCGTGTCCGGACATTCCCGAGCAAGCATCACCATATGTTGCATTTCGTGTGCTCCCGCCTGCATAACCGACGGCCGTCGTGTAGGTGCCATCAACTTGCCAGAATTTACGCTCCGCACCCCAGAAACAGCCAAGCCCGAATACTGCGGTTTCCAGGTGGTCAGGAAAAGGGCCTTTAATGGCGTTGCCGTTTACGAAATGGCGATTATTGACCATCATTTCGTATTCCCTGTCTGGCAATGCATCAGCAGCTTCGGGAATGGTGGCTGGTCGGGCTAATCCAAACATAAAAAAGTTCTCTTAAAAATTGTTTTCAGTTATCCGGCAACAGTCAGCCGGACGGGTCAAGTCAGCTGCTACCAAGATTGCTCTAGCTTGCTGGCACAATTTATACATAATAGCGCAACAGGGTCAACTTCCAGCCGTTTTGGATTAATATCTTCATCACACTCCGAACAAATGCCGTAATTCTGATTTTCAATGCGGTTTA
>JAIBDK010000245.1 GCA_024679435.1 Gammaproteobacteria bacterium
GAAAACCTCTGCAACCTCCCGCTCATCCGGGGTCCAGACAAATGACGGCCGTACCAGGCCGACCACCGGCAATACCCGGTAATCCGAAATCGTATCAAGACGATCGAGGAATCCCACCGGGGAAACCTGTGAAAAATCCAGTCCAATCTCTTCTTCTGCCTCACGCAATGCAGTTGAGATCGCTGAACGGTCCTCATGGTGTACCGTCCCGCCGGGAAAACTGACCTGTCCAGGATGTGTTGGCAATGAAGCTGAACGAACGGTTAATACAATTTCAGGTTCGTCTTTATCCAGGATGGGAACCAGAACTGCCGCAGTTTTTTGTGGGCGTGTCCGTTTGCCGTCGATGTCCGGTAATGCTCTTATCTTGAGGTCGGATACACCCTTGTCGAAGGGGGATACAGCGCCCAATAGCGCTTTGTAAAATTCTGAGTACATATACCAATATGATACTGGGGCTGGGCTGGTGTTAACAGGTCCGGGAGATAAGAATTATCACTGCAATACGTGAAAGACGTATTTCATTTTGAGCAGGCAAAAAAAAGCCGGGCAGCTTTCGCCACCCGGCTTTCTGTTACTTCTCTTATGGCAGGATTTCGACCAGTTTCAGGTCAAACATCAAAGCCTCGTTCGGACCTACAGGCGGATTGCCACGGGCGCCGAATGCCAACTCGGGTGGGATAAAAATCTGCCAGGTAGAACCTGCTTTCATCAGGGGCAGTACTTCCTGCCAACCCTGGAGAACAGCATTCACCGTAAACTCTTCAGGTGTTCCACGGGCAAATGAGCTGTCAAATTCACGACCGTCCATCTTGGAACCACGGTAATGAACAGAAACTTTGCTATCCAATCCGGGGCGTGCGCCGTCGCCTTCTTCAATGATCCGGTATTGAACACCACTGGGCAGTGCAACGATTCCAGTCTTGGATTTATTTGCTTCAAGGAAAGCTTCGCTTTCAGCCTGGTTCTTTTCAGACAATGCTCGGAACTGTTCGACCTGTTCTGCGCGCACTTTTTCCTGGAGTGCAGTCAGTAAGGTTCGCATTTCTTCGACGCTTACCTTGGGGTCGCTTTCTGCTACAACATCACGAATGGCGGCAATAAGAGATTCGACATCAAACTCGGTGCTACGTCGTTGGATGTCAGCACCGATGTCCCAACCAACCGCGTAGCTGAGTTTGCCTTTTTCTGTAGTTACATCCTGGGCCAGGACAGAGCCGGAAGCCAGCATGATTAAAATTGATAGTGCGAGTGTAGATCGCATTGAATATTCCTCTATATGATTTTTGATTGTCGGCTATTGCCGGTCAGTAAAGCTGGGCTATTCTACATGAGCACCCTTGGATTTGTCATGCCTAAAACAACAAAATTTGTTTGCGGACTGCCAGATAGACTATGCAAACCATTTCAAGTTCAACCACCTGTTGGTAAATTTAGCCAGTCAGGAACCGGGTTTCTCTGGGGGAATTCATTTCAAAGGTTAAACTCTCTTATTTATCAATATGTTATGAAATATCACCTTATTGGCACGATGCGTGCATTAAAACAGGTACAGATTCATAATGCAGGAGCATGAGTAATGAGTGTCTTTTCCAGATTCACAGATATTATCAACGCCAATATCAATTCTTTGTTGGAAAAAGCCGAAGATCCGGAAAAAATTATCCGACTGATGATTCAGGAAATGGAAGATACGCTGGTGGAAATCCGCTCTTCCGCTGCCAAGTGCATCGCCGACCGTAAGGAACAACGGCGCTACCTGGAATTCCTCGAACGTGAGCAGGAAGGCTGGGCCAAGCGCGCGGAACTCGCGGTTCGACAAGGCCGGGAAGACCTGGCAAGGGCCGCCCTTGCAGAGAAACAGGCATTGGCCGATGAGGTTGAACAGACCCAGCGCGAAACCAAGATGCTTGATGAACAGCTGGAGAAATTCAATTCGGACATTACCCAGTTGCAAAGCAAGCTGAATGACGCGAAAACCCGCCAGCGCAGTATCGTCATACGACACAAGACTGCTCACACGCAATTAGCGGCGCGTAAGCATATCCATGACGACAAGATTGACGAGATGCTTTTCCGTTTCGAGAACGCCGAGCGGCGTATTGACCGGGTTGAGGCACAGGGCGAATCCCTGGACATGGGACGGCGCAAAGGTCTGGCTGAGGAAATTGCCGGTCTTGAAGACGACGACAGGGTCGAAGATGCACTCGCGGCTTTGAAGGCGAAAGTGGACAAGTCTGACAAGGCTGATAAATCCGACAAGGCCGACAAGCCGGCAAAGGAGAAATAAAATGCCTGATGTTATTCCTATTCTATTGCTAACAGTCTGTGCACCTTTATGGATCGTATTTCACTACATCACCAAGATGAAGACATCCAAGGGTTTGAAGCCTGAAGATGAGAAAATGCTGACCGAGGTGTGGGAATCCACCAAGAAAATGGAAGACCGAATCGTGACGCTGGAAAGGATCCTGGATATCGAATCACCCAGTTGGAGACAACGCCATGAGTGATCTGTACTCACGCAAAAATCCGCACCGGCTCTATCGTGATAAAGAAAATGCCATGCTGGCAGGTGTTTGTGCCGGTTTGGCCAGCTACTTCGGGCTGAATCGGAAAGGCTTGCGACTCATCACCGCTGTATGCACATTTTTCTTTTTTCCATTCGTAGTACCGGCATACATCGTCCTGGCTATCATCCTTCCGGTTAAGCCGCAGGACTTGTACGAGGAAGAGGGCCAGGAAGAATTCTGGCGCGGCGTAAGCATGGCCCCATCTGATGTTTTCAGCAATCTGAGCCACCGTTTCCGGGAACTGGATATGCGTCTGCAGAAAATGGAAGCCTATGTGACTTCGCGGGAGTTCGAGATGGACCGTGAATTGGGCCGACACCAGCGCTGAAGGCGCCCGATTGAGTTTAAACGAGTGATATTTACGCCACGATGTAACGAAATGACCATGGAAAACGTCAACTTTATTGAGTGTGAATTGTCTTTATATATGCGAGAAACATAAAAAGGTCAGCGTTAACGAAAGGATAGCAAACATGAACCCTTATGAATCAAGCACTTCTGATAACTTGGTAAATTCAGCCCCGATATTCGCGTCGGTATGGCTGGCCTTGTTTTATATGATAAAAAAGAGTTACCACGAACGCCGGTTGGCGGTCGCAGAAGAAACTGAAGAATTGCCACGGGTAAAGAACAAGTGACGAGCAGTTCCTGCCCGGAAATCACTTTTTTAACACCACTCCTTATCAACCCGCAACCTTAAATATCATTTCCCCGCTCTTGCGGGACCTTAACCCGACTCCGGGTGAAAATCTTTTTCACCGGCGGTGACCAATAAATCCATACGGTTACGTTGCGGCGGCAAGGGGCATGTTGAATACGGGTTAAATGCACAAGGCGGGTTGTAAGCCTTGTTGAAATCGACAACCAGGGAATCGCTCTCGGGCATACCGTCACTGTATAAGAACCGCCCTGCCCCATAGGTTCCATGACCACTGGTCCGGTCAGCAAAAATAAACCACAAGCTACTGGAGTCCTCTGTCCCAAGACCCAGCAGGCTATGGGTTTTACCATTCATATCAAACTCAAATGCCCCATAAACAGGTGAATCACTAACGTGACCCAAAACGTTCACAATTTCAATCGTCGTTCCCTCATCTGCGCGAATAAAACGTCCCTTGATATGCCAGGACTCATCGATAGGGTAATTATCCACACCGCTGAAGTTCAATAAGGCAGACGCCTCTGAGTCCTTGATACGCAAGGCGAACGATTCCCTGAAGATGGTATAGAAACTCAATGTATCACTGGCCACGATGGTGGGGTCACCTTGTGTGTCGTATCTAAGGGGGGCCTGCGGTATGACCTTACCGTTAACGGTCACACTTTTGTTGTCAGGACTGACAAAGCTGAGCTTTTCGTCCTGCAGGAATACACTGCCCCAGTAGGCGGGACCTCCGTTCAGTCGGACATCGTTGCCCTCGGCACTGCCAATTCGATTCTCGCCGTCCTTGAGCCACTCAAGACCCACCAGGGTCAGCCAACCATCGCTGCTTGCCAGTCTTTCATGCCGACTGGCCCTCCATGCTTCAATGGCCTGCCGGTGATTTTCACTCTGATCTGAAACAACAACTTCCTCATCGGCCTGCTGCCGCAAGAAAGGCAACCCCGCCACATATAAAATAGCAAACACAAGCACGGCCAGGTATAACCAGCGGTACTTTCTGTCAAAAACAATCATCGAATTCTTCCATATATGTCTTCGAGACGTTCAATATCGTCTTCACCAAAGTAATCACCCGTTTGAACCTCGATGAGGTGTATATCCTCTTCACCCGGGTTTTCCAGCCGATGC
>JAIBDK010000308.1 GCA_024679435.1 Gammaproteobacteria bacterium
AGCCCTGCCATATCTAAATACAGTCCTGGTTGGTTTTGAATACATCAAGGAACCTCACTCGGTAACTTTCCGGGCACAGGGTAAATTAATAACCGTTTATGGTCGCAAAATCGCTATTAATGCGATCAAAGATGAATATGAGGCAAAAAAGATTGTGGAATGGATCAAACGTGAAATCAATGACGCTTGGGAGAAGCGGGATGAAATTGAGCCAAGCTATAAAGGAATGCCTATACCTAAGATGATTGAGATCTTGAAATTGCTTCCCAAAACAAACTGCAGAGAGTGTGGTTTTCCAACCTGCATGGTCTTCGCAACTCTTGTAGTGGAAGGTGCTAAAAATTCATCAGATTGTCCTGCCTTGAGTGATGAAAACAGGCAGAAATTAACCGAATATATGGGACCTTATCAAATGTACCTATAAATTGTGTGGATGTTTGTTAATTGGAAATTATTTTCAAATCCTATTAAATATTAACAATAATATTTATATTGCTCTGTTAAACCGCTTCATGATTTCAGACTTGGATATTCTGGATGGCCCCCCTGTCCTTGATATCAAACCATATTTTCGAAAATTTAAATCGAATGTGGATATAAAAACTGGCTGGTTAGAAAATCAAAATTACAAAGCAACTAATTGTAAAATGGATATTTAAGAAACATCTTGATTTGCTTTGGCGAACATTTTTTGGGAAAGGAGGATACAAATGCACGAGAAAGATTCACTGTTCCCAACTGTTGACGCAAATGGCAGGCTTGAGTGTACCGAACTTTGGGGAGGTATCCGTAATCGAGATTCTGAGGTCTCTGCGGGAAAAGTCATCGGTTCGATTTATTCTACAGCTTGTTGTCAGGGGGGTAAGGGAGGAGACATATACTATTTTGGAGTTTGCAGAGGTGGCATCATAACCCGGCTGGCCATAGCAGATGTTACCGGTCACGGCGAGGCTGTATCGGAAATAAGTCAGTATGTCTATGACACTCTAAAAGCTCACATTTGAGAACCGGACAGTCGGGTCATTCTGGGCGAAGTTAACACACGAATTAGCAGCCACAGCCTGGATGCCATGACAACCGCGGCAGTTGTCGCGTATTACCGTGAAGAGAGCGAAGCGAAAATATCTTATGCCGGTCACCCTCCTATTCTATACCAGCGGGCTGAAGACCGTGTCTGGTCCTACGCCAGACCGCCCGGTCGTAAAGGTCAAAACGATGGTTTTCCACTAAACATACCTCTTGCTGTCGATTTGAACACACTTTACAGTCAGATTACGATTTCGATGAAACCCGGAGACCGACTCTTTGCCTATACCGATGGCATCATTGACGCACCTAACCCCGAGGGTGAAAGTTTTGGATTAGTTCGCCTCAAAGATGCCCTTGATGCAAATACAGGAGCCTCTTTATCTGACCTTAAATCCGCTGTCCTCAGGACATTGGATGAATTCACTGAAAAAGAGCCAACTCATGATGACGTTACCCTGATTGCCATGGAAATTCGTTAGAAAGCCGGAGGTAGCATAAAAGAACAGATCGTTCATTACACCGGTTAAAACACCCAGTATTAGCAAGTTAAACAGATATCATTTTTGAAAAATCATAGGCTATGAAGGAGAAAAAAATGTCAGAACGAGTGCTTGCACCAAAAGATCAAATGATGCAGTGGATAACCTCAAAATGGATAACCAACCACATCACTTCTCCCAAGCGAGGTAGAGGATGAAAATCGGTATTCTTGGTATACCCTTTAACGGAGACGGTACTCGTCCAGAGATTGAGAACCCTCCAGCAGCATTTCGAGAGGCAGGTCTGACGAGGTTAAAAATACGCAGTGGTGATTCGCTGTTGGACTATGGCGATCTTTTAATTCCTGTCTTTGACGGGTATCGAGATCCGAGCACCGAGATCCTCAACCTTAATGCATGGAAGGAAATCTCCAGATACACAGCCAAAAAGTTAATCTCGATTCAAGAGGAAGCGGATTTCGTGATCATTCTTGGGGGCGACTGCTCAATACTGTTAGGAATCTTTGGGGCATTCAGGCTGACCGACAAGCGAGTTGGCCTGGTGATATTGGACGGGCACACTGACTATCGAGATCCCTCTTCCTCCTCGTCAGGGGAACCGGCGGATTTAGAGTTGGCGATCCTCACCGGCAAAGGACCTATTGAGCTAACCGGAATGTTTGGGTTGCCCCCGTTGCTCCAGCCCACAGACGTGGTCGTTTATGGATATCGGGAACCGGATCTGATTGCGGAGTCGAACATCCATCACTACAACCATCAAGTGTTCAGAGAAACCGGTGCCGATAACCTGGCAAATCAGGCACTCTCGTTGCTTGATCATGTGGATCGATTGTGGTTTCATCTCGATGTTGACGTCCTCGATCCTACCCTGATGCCGGTGTGCTTCCCTGAGCCCGATGGTCTCAGCATCGATGAAACTCTGGTTTTTCTCTCCACTTCCATACGTTCCAAAAGGTTCATTGGTATGTGCAGGTTGAACCGGTGCAGGTTGGATTGTTTTTTACCCTCATGCACAAAAGACATAAGAAGAAAACCACGCTGATCACCTCCAACCTTGGGTTCAGCCAGTGGACGTCATTTTTGAGAAACGATCAGCTCACGGCGGCATTGATCGACCGTTTGACTGAAAACAGCCACGTTATCAATATGAAGAACTGTGTCAGTCTAAGACACAAACTTGATCCGGCCGATTGAAATGACAGAACCCCACTTTACCAGTCACGAACTGCATATTTTGCGCAATGACATTCCTATTAACGCATTGATTGAAAAGGCACTGTGTATCCCTTCTCGGATTGCGGATGGTTATTTTCGTTTTCTTTGCCCCTTATGCAAAGAGTCCAACACGGCTGTGAACCCTGAAACAAACCTGGCCAGATGCTTCCGCTGTAAGGAGAACTTCAATACCATAGATCTGGTAATGACAATCAGGAAATTGGACTTTGTTCAAAGCGTCAGGTTCTTGAAAGACTATCATAGAAGCGCTGCTGTAAGTCAAAGCGGCAATTACCGGAAGGCTGCCACCGGCGCCAATGCTCATGAGCACCCGCAGATGACGTGTGCCGACCGATCAGAGAATCCAAAACACAGCCCGGTTCATATCGGCAGCATTCTTGATCACATGATGCCCTCAAAGCGTGAGAGAATCCCTCCGGGCTGTAATCGGCCGGCTCAATACAATACGGTAGATGATCGCATATCGAGTCTGGAACAAAAACTAGACCGTCTATTCGATCAAATCGAGAACATACTTAAAGCAATCCGCATTGACAAACCATCCCACCAATAGGCCCACCTACTGTTCCATCAATGCTGATAGAACTGTGGTTCTGTGTGCTGAGCATCATCCTCTAAACATCGCTATGTAGCAGCCGGCGGGGTATTATTCGTTAACGCCAGGCGGGGTAGGCCTTCTTCTGCGGGGTATTGTGTTGGTCCTCGTGTGAATCAATGGCCTGGTTTAGCTTAGCATCGGTGGCCTGATTTATCGTAGCGTTATTGGATGCAGCGATCCTGGATATAAACTCATCTGTTGGGGGTTTCTTTGCTGTAGGAATTCATTCCACAACCTTCGATAATCCTCAACCTGGGCTGTATGATATTGATTATTTTAGTTTTGGCGAACAAGGTGATGGGGTTCAACAACTTGTTCTTGATGACACAGCAACCCCAGTCCCCGAACCCTCCACCATAC
>JAIBDK010000002.1 GCA_024679435.1 Gammaproteobacteria bacterium
AACCAGAGGCGGGCTGATATGGATGCCAAAGGTAAGGCCGGATGGAAACCGAATCGGGATCGCGTGGTCAGTACTGCACTCAAAGCCTATGGTGCCCTGGCCACCAGCGCATCCAAAGGTGCTGTTCGAAACGTAGACCAGCTTTAACTTAGATCTGAATGCTTGCTGGCCCCTTTTACGGGTCATCACAGTCGCTTTTTTTTGAAAGCGACTGTGATTTTTCAATCCACGAAAACTCTCGTTGAAACACGAGCGATCAATGTGGGGTTTCCTAGCTAATTACATTTGATTCAGGCCCGTACGGAAAGCCTGTTATGTTGTCTGCCCCCGTTTCTGTGACCACCAAAATATCGTGTTCGCGATATCCGCCTGAGCCGGAATTACCTTCAGGAATTGTCAG
Source organism: Gammaproteobacteria bacterium (assembly GCA_024679435.1). GTDB lineage: Bacteria > Pseudomonadota > Gammaproteobacteria > Arenicellales > Poriferihabitantaceae > JAIBDK01. The sequence continues at coordinate 401 of JAIBDK010000002.1, forward strand.
CATAGGTTCAATGGAAACCACCATATCTGGCTCGAGCACGGCGTGGATATCTTCCCTGAATTCAAGTCCCGCCTCACGCCCGTAATAATGAGATAAAACACCAAAAGAATGGCCGTACCCAAAAGTGCGATATTGCAACAGATCAAGACTGGCAAAAAGTTCATTAATCTCAGCGCATATCTCAGAACATTTCACCCCTGGCTTAACCAGAGACAAACCCAGTTCATGAGCCTGAACATTGGCCTCCCAGATTTTCAGAGACGCTTCATCGACATGCCCCATAAAAAGAGTTCTTTCGAGGGCGGTGTAATACCCTGAAATCATTGGGAAAGCATTTAGGCTCAATATGTCTCCATGTTTGAGTTTTCGGGTGGTGACGGGGTTGTGCGCACCATCCGTATTGATCCCAGACTGGAACCAAACCCAACTGTCCCGCAATTCACTATGGGGATAGGCGTCGGCAATCGCCAGTTCCATAGCATCGCGACCGGCCATAGCTACATCGATCTCCCGGATTCCTTCTCGGATAGCATCCCGGATTGCAGCACCGCCGATATCTGCGATTCTGGCCCCACCCTTAATCAGCTTGATTTCTTCAGCCGATTTAATCATTCGCAATTTCATAATATCCTCGGCGAGATCTTTGACCTGTCCGGGTTTGACAAACTCATCAAGCTTTGCCCTTGAGTGCAATGACAGGTGATCTGCTTCGATACCCACTGCGGACTCGGACTTCATCACGTGATTCACCGCCCGCCAGTAATTATCACGCTTCCAGTCAGTGTAAATGATGTTTTCACCGTAACATCTGCGCCACGGCTGGCTGAGATCGATGTTTGCGGAAATTGTCGTGCAACTGTCATTGGTTACAACGCACGCATAAGGCCTGCCAAAACTGCAATACAAAAAGCCTGAATAATAGGAAATATTATGCATCGAGGTCAGCAATAATGCGGACACATTCCTATCAGCCATCGTCTTTCTCAAGGAAACCAGACGGTTTTCGTACTCATGCTCAGAAAATGGAAGGGGCGCTTTTGACCCATTGTGCAACTCAAAAAACTCGGGTCGGATATTAGTTTGTTTCATCAGAATTCACCTCAATTTTCCAGGTCAATACTGAATTTAATTTTGCCCGGATTGGTTCATCCGGGCGTGCAGGATGTCTTAATAATCGATAAAATTTCTGGATTGCTTGGGATTTCCCGAAACAGCACCCGTCAATTTAGTCGGCTTTCAGAATGGTTCATCGGATACGACGCCATCGTTCCGAACCAACTGCGAATATATCGAAATAATCACCGTTACTCAACTGAAAAATTCGCTGCAAATCGCCTGCTTGCGGTGTTTTTACTGACATAAATCAGCGTCCGGCCAACGACCCTGATAAACCTAAAGAACCTTCAATCAAACCAATTCAAAATCAGCAGCTCTATGACAAAAGACTTCATAAATGATCCGGGGACTCATTATCAATCAATTAAAAATAATGGGCTTTCACTTGTTCTGACAAGAGGAAAGCCCTGTCCGGCGCAGTTGGATCTCTCCAACGATCTGCTCACATTACCTGGACTTGATTATGTCGGCAATTACAGTGCGGATGCTAACTAAGAAGTACTCCAAAACTTCTCGGTAATCTTCTACTTCAGCGGTAAATTCTTCAGTTTTGTTCCCGGTGATACCAGAGCAAGGCCAGCAAGCATGACTACTACCGATACCCAGACCCAGATACTATGCACTTCTGCCAGGAGCACAATACCCCAAAGCACCCCCGCCAGTGTAACGATGTATGCGCACTGGCTGGCAAATACAGGCCCTGCAACCCTGATGGTGTAAAAAAACATCATGTAGGCCATAGTGCTACTGAATGAGATTCCAAATACCGCCCAAAGTGCATTACTTTGCAGAAACAATGGAACAAAATCAAAACCCTGCAAGGACATCACTGGAATCAGGATCACCGCTGACACCATATTGGAACCACAGAGGAGCTCCCTGATCTCCACACTTTTATCGATTCCTTCTGATATATACAGATTTTCAATAGAATAGCAGATAGCGCACACGAGCACTGCAAGTGTCCAGAAACTGGCGTCAGAACCCGCCAGCTCATTATCCGGCAAAACCAACAATAAAATAGCCAGCATTCCCAGAATTATTCCAGAAGCGCGCTTCCATTCCAGCGACTCTAACTTAAGCAACCATGCAAGGCCGTAAGTTAACATGGGAACAGTGGAAACGGTGATGGACAAAATACCCGCGGAAAGATGGGATGCTGCAAAAAAGTACAATAAATTGGGCGCCGAAATGCCAAGGACTGCCAGCACTGCATAATAACGAAGGTTCTTTAAGCGAAACGGTCGAATCCCCGTTACCACGCATATCAAAGCGAACAATATAGCGCAAATGATTGATTGAGCAGTGGTGAGGACGACAGGATGGATGGAATCGGCTGTCGCGATAATAGTTAACGAAAAAGTAAGCCCCCAAATAAGGCCCGCAAGCACTATCAGGATATAAGGTAGTCCAGAGATTCGGGGCATGGGTATATCGGGATCTCACCCGGCTTTAGATTCGATTATCCGGTTTCAGAAGTGGATCTTTCACCAGCAAATTAACTGTGTGACTATAATTCAAAAATGTCCTGCTGTGACAATTCCATAACCGCATATCACAACAAGAACGGCACCAAGCACTTGCTTGTATTTATGACCATCTCCCCCTATCAATTTCGCATGCAGCTTTAACCCTATCAAATGCCCGGCGCCAACAAAGGGAAGTGACAACATGGCATACTTGAATTGCAAATCCACATCAAACATAACAAACGCGGACATCTTGATAGCTACCAGAATGATCCAGAGAAAAAACAGTGTTATACGAAGGTTTTCAAGGGCAACATGACGGGCGTATACGGCAGAAATAAGAGGAGCACCCATTAGGGTAACACCACTCGCATAACCCCCAACCATCAACAAAAACGTATCCACAACACGGTTGTTACTTACGAATGAGTAGTTAAAAAAATAGGTCAAACCATACAGAAAAGTAATGCCATAAATTATATAAACCAGCATTTCATTGGGCAGGCTGACCAGACCGAGTACACCGAGAATTTTTGGCACAAGAAATATTGGAAAAGACCGTAAGATGTATGCCCAGTCGATTCGGTCAAACCGGTTATACACAGTGATAGTAGAAAAAATCAATAAATGGGTCGCCAGCATAGGCAACCATAATAGTGGCCTGTCAACAACCAGAAGCATCAAAGGCAATGCCAGCGCAGCCCCACCAAATCCAAGGCCGCTTCGCACCAGTCCGGACCAAAAGAAAACCAGAGCAATAAAGACCCATTCAGGGATCGATAACGAAATCACAATCCGGTTCTATTTTTCAAGAACCACTTGCCAGCGATCCCGGACAGAATTAACCAGCCAGATTGAGTCAGCCTGCTCCAGCATATCCAATGTGATCACCTGCTCTTCTATTATCCCCAGGTCCAATAATATCTGTCGACCAACACCATTGAGCAACCCACTCGATAAAGGTGGCGTAATTCGTCGACCGTTGATATCAATCAGAATATTAGCCCGACAGGATTCGGTAATTTCACCGCGTTCATTCCAGAGTAAAACGTCGTTACAGCCATCGTCCCCTGCCGCGTTCAGGGCATTGTCATAAACCGATCTGTTTGTTGTTTTATGATAAAGAAAATAGTTTTGGGAACTCACTGCTTTTTGTGCGAGTCGAACACAATAAGGATCGGGTAAAGAGCTAAGCTGACTGAAGTCAACCTTTATTGAACCATCGCTGGATAACTGCAAACGCACCTTTTTCGGCGTGTCACCAAAAGCCGAAACGACGTTTTCCAGAGCGGACCACACTTTCTCAGTATCAATATCCCATGAGAAATAATAGGCCGAATTTTCAAGTCTGCGCACGTGTTCCTCAAGATACAAATATCCAATTTCCGGCTCCCATTTCAGAGTTTCTAACAAATCGAAGTCTGGCGGTAGATAGGTCAGCACTCTGGCCTTGGTATGGCATTCTTCAAATTCATCACCGGTTTCTGAATCCCACACAATGCCCCCACCCACCCCAAATTCTGCCTGACCCGTGCATTTGTCCAGCAGCACGGTTCGAATTGCCACATTGAACTGAGCAGTGTCATCCGGGCCGATAAAACCTGCCGAGCCGGTATAAATATTTCTGGGTTGAGATTCCAGTTCGTCAATGATCTCAGTCGCCCTGACTTTCGGTGCGCCGGTTATGGATGCCGCAGGGAACAGCGCCCCAAAGATGTCCATCAGACTTGGTCCGACCACACTGTTGACGGTTGTTGTCATCGTCCAGAATGTCGGGTACTTCTCTACTGAAAGCACATCTGCGGTTACTACTGACCCAGTGCTGGCTATTCGCCCCATATCGTTGCGGACCATATCAGCAATCATTATGTTTTCCGCACGATTTTTCTCCGAATTCTGAAGTGTTATTCCTGATGCAATATCATCTTCAAAACCAAGCCCACGGGGAGCGGTCCCCTTCATAGGCATGGATTTCAGGGTTCCTTCGTCGTAGTGGAAAAACAGCTCTGGAGATGCCGAACACACGGTCCAGTCGGGGGTCTCGACGAAAACACTGTAGCCTCTTTGCTGCCCCAAATTCTGAGCATGCACCATGTTTACAAACAACGGCCAACCACAACTTTTACAATCAGCCCTGAGTCGGAAAGAGTAATTTACCTGATAAGTATCTCCATTGTGGATATAGTTTTTGACACGGTCTACCGATCTCCTGTACTCCTCCTCGCTAAGCAATAATTTCCAATCCAGGGGCTCCATGAATTCGTTCTTAACGCTATCGGCACCGGGAAATGGGATCACCCGAGCTACCTTAAATATCCCAAACCAGATTAGAGGAAAATCGGCCCCTGTTTTCACCACAAAGGCCGAATCGAAGGCACTGGCGGCTTCATATCCCAGAAATCCTGCCGCATATCGACCATTATGACGGCACTCATATTCGACCTCTGCCAGAATTCGCTTCACCTGACTGGTTTCAGTTGTGGATAAAACCTTTAACGGTTCTGAAAAGTACAACCAGCGCTGATTCGGAGCATCCTGAGCAACCACATAGTTAGTTTTGTCCGGTTCTGGAAACATATCTGATAGACGGAAAATGTCTTTTGTAGTTTATTGCTCGAAGGTGAATCTAATGATTCACCGCTGCCCGGGAGCGATAAGCAGGTCTGGCCGGATAATACTTTAACAGGGTGGTTGAATCATAATGGTAACGCACACCCTGGTGTCCAAAGGCTTGTTCCAGCCGGTTAAAAAGATTCTGATCCGGAGATATTTTCCAGTCTTTACCAAGAACCAGATGACCGAATTCGCCACTTTTTTTCAAATAAGAGACACTCACTGTAACCTTACCACCGCGATATTCGAGCAACACTGACTCCAACAGAGAAAGCGACCCTTCATCCAGTTCCTGCTCCTGTAACGCCAGCTCAAGACCTGTCAGGCTTTCCAGCCGGACATCATCAATGCTCATAACTTTCTCGGCCCGGAGCTGACAACCACCAGTGTATTCATCTGCGCTAAACTCACCAACAGCCACAACAACGCTGTCTTTTATAAGCTTATCCGAGTACTCAGTAAACTTCTCTGAAAACAAACTCACTTCAACACGATGAACGGCATTGTCGAGTGTGACAACCGCCATTCTTCCTCGCCGGGTATTAAGCACCCGCATGGCAATCATTATTCCGGCGAAGACCCCATTTTTAGGCTTGCTCAAATCAGAGGCCGGCGCCTCGTAATCACTCACCGCATTTAACTCCGCTGAAAAGCGGTCATAGGGATGTCCAGTCAGGTAAAGACCCAGGGTATCTTTTTCAGCCTGAAGTCGGTATTCATCTGACCAGTCCGCTATTTCTTCCACCGCATTATTTTCCATTGGCTCTTCCGGCACACCAAACATGTCGCTCTGACCAGCAAGACGATCCTGTTGCTGCTGGCCAGCCGCTTTGGTTGCACTGGGTATTGCCGCTACCAATGAAGCTCTGTTACTTCCAAGAGAATCCATCGCTCCACTTTTGATTAACGCCTCAAGAACCCGTTTACTTACTTTTTTCACATCCAGTCGGGTGCAAAATTCAAAGAGGTTTTTGTACTCTCCATTTAGTTGACGCTCGGCAACAATACTTTCTATTATTCCCTGTCCCACGCCTTTGACCGCGCCAAGTCCATAGGTAATTTCTGTTTCATTGATCGGCTGGAACGAATACAAACTTGAATTTATTTTGGGTGGGAGGACCGACAAACAGAGAACCTTGCAATCAGCCAGCAAGGTCACTACCTTATCAGTATTGTCGATATCTGCAGAAAGTGTAGCCGCCATAAAAGCGGCCGGATAATGATTTTTCAACCATGCTGTTTGATAGGATACCAACGCATACGCTGCGGAATGGGATTTATTAAAACCATAGCCCGCAAACTTATCCATAAGATCGAAAATACTTTCAGCAATTTTCTTGTCGATGCCATGCTCGCTCGATCCCTCCATAAATGTCTGGCGTTGTTTTGCCATCTCTTCCGGCAGTTTCTTACCCATGGCTTTTCGAAGCAAATCAGCACCACCTAGAGTGTATCCAGCCAGCACCTGGGCAATTTTCATTACCTGTTCCTGATACAGAATAACGCCGTAAGTGGTGCTTAACACCGGCTCCAGATCCGGATGAAGGTATTTAACCAGCTCTCGCCCCGCCTTTCGATTAACGAAATCATCTACCATGCCCGACTGTAACGGTCCCGGACGAAACATCGCTATTAACGCAATCAGGTCTTCAAATACTTCTGGTTTGGCCTTGATGATCAGCTCTTTCATGCCACGGGATTCAAGCTGAAAAATGGCAGTAGTCTGTCCGCTGCGCACGAATGCATAGGTTGATTCGTCATCCAGAGGAATATCATCGAGATGAAGAAGAGCCTCATCGACAAGAGATCGTTGCCGATTAATCATCTTCACAGCAGATTCGATAATCGTAAGGGTTCTAAGGCCAAGAAAATCAAACTTAACCAAACCAATAGTTTCAAGATCATCCTTATCTAACTGGGTAATAGCCTGACTCAGATGAGTATCCGCATATAGCGGCGTAAACTCAGTTAGTGGCTTTGGTGCAATAACCACACCACCGGCATGTTTACCGACATTTCGAGCGATGCCTTCAAGCTGCAAGGCGGAATCGATCAGTTCCTTGACATCGGCATCCTGCTCATAGCGAAGCAGCAACTGCTCTTCCTGATCTAATGCCTTGCGCAGAGTCATCCCAACTTCAAATGGAACCAGCTTAGCTATCTGATCAACGAAACCATAAGGGAAACTCATGACCCGACCCACATCCCTTACGACCGCTTTTGCAGCCATAGTACCGAAGGTAATTATCTGAGCCACCTGATCGTGGCCATATCTTTCAGCAACATATTCGATTACTCGATCCCGTCCTTCAACACAGAAATCGATATCAAAATCTGGCAGGGAAACCCTTTCTGGATTGAGAAAGCGTTCAAATATTAGGCCGTAAGGTAATGGATCAAGTTCAGTAATTCCCGTGGCCCAAGCGACCAGGGAGCCTGCGCCAGAACCCCTTCCGGGCCCTACAGGAATTCCATTTTCCCGAGACCACTTAATGAAATCTGCAACGATAAGAAAATAGCCCGGATATCCCATCCGCTCAATAACACCGAGCTCCATTTCGAGGCGATCAATGTATTTTTGCTCAATCAGGGCGGTGCCATTACCCTCCCTGATTTTTTCAACATGGAGGCGATTAGCCAACCCGCTCTCCGTCAGCTCTCTTAGCAAACTGGCTTCGGATTGTTCTCCAGCATCGGGATACTCTGGCAGATAATCTTCGTCAAATTTCAGAAAAACATTGCATCGTTGAGCGATTTCAAAAGCGTTGTCTAATGCAACTGGCAAATCCGCGAATAACGACCGCATTTCTTCCGTAGACCGAAAATATTGCTGGCGGGTAAAATTTCGCGATCTGCGACTATCGTCAAGGACTCGCCCTTCATTAATACAAACCCTTATTTCATGGGCATCAAATTCAGATTCTTCAAGAAACACAACCCGGTTGGTCGCCACCAACCCGATATCATGACTGTTTGATAGTTGTGCTGCCAGAGCAATATACTCCTGCTCTGCCGCTCTTCCAGTCCGACTAACACCCAAATAAAAGCGATTACCAAACATTCCCTGATAGCGCCCGATCAATTCTGCAATATGGCCTTCCTGGGCCTGTATCATCAGATTTACAACAGGTCCTTCGTGATCATCCGCGATGCAAATCAGGCCTTCATTCAACATCGACAACTCATGTTGACTGATAACAATTCGATTTTTCACACTGCCGCGCAGATATGCATCGGTCATTAACCTGCTAAGGTTGCGATAACCTGAATTATTTTTACAAAGCAGCGTTAGTCGATCATGATTTTCAGAATCCAGAGCGCTCTCAACCCAGACATCACTTCCCAAAACAGGCTTAACCCCGTTTGCCAGGCATGCCTGATAAAATTTAACAACACCGTAAAAATTTGAAAGATCAGTAAGTGCCACAGACGGTTGTCCGAATTCGGCGCATTTAGAAGCCAGATTCTTAATCCGGACGATGCCGTCCGCCAGTGAAAATTCAGAATGAAGATGCAGATGAACAAATGGTTTAGTCATATAGCAATCAGTTTCCTTACTGGCGCAAAACTCTTACGATGGTGCGGGGTAACTCCATATTGATCTAAAGCATTAATATGAAATGCTGTCGGGTACCCCTTGTGCCGGTCAAATCCGTATTCAGGAAATTCCTGACTTAGAGCCGTCATATCCCGATCCCTGGCCTGTTTTGCCAGAATTGATGCCGCGGAGATTTCTTCATGAATCGCATCACCTCCAATAACCGCTTCCGCCGGGAAACGAATGTCCGGCAATCTGTTACCGTCAACCCGGACAAGTTCCGGATTAATTTGGAGCGCTTCCACCGCACGTTTCATAGCCAGCATAGTAGCGTGAAGTATATTAATTCGATCGATTTCCTCAACACTTGCCGTGGCAATTGACCAAAAAAGCGCCTTATTTTTTATGTCCTGCTCTAGTTCGATCCGCCGTTTTTCTGACAGTTTTTTCGAATCATCCAGCCCTTTCACAGGATTGACCGGATCCAGAATTACCGCAGCAGCAAAAACCGCTCCGGCCAAAGGGCCCCTGCCCGCTTCATCTACCCCGGCAATAATACACTTAGAATTCATTCTTGATTACCCGTTTCAATCGATCAGTAATTCTGATATTGCATTTGCAGCCTGTACGTTTGCATTTAGCTTCAACTGCCCGCGAATGAGACGAAATTCCAATTCAAGAGCCAGGCCTAACTCCGGATTCTCAAGATAACGATTAAGAGCTTCGAAAATATTATCTGCGGTAGCATCATGCTGCATTAACTCGGGCACAACCGGTTCGGTAAGCAGTTGATTTGACATCGAATAATAATTTACATGGCGGAGGAATCTGAAAAGCCACCATGTTAGAGGAGATAGTTTATACGCTACGACATGGGGCCTTTCAAGCAACGCCGCTTCTAGAGCGGCCGTTCCTGACGCCAGTAGAACCAGATTTGACGCTTCCATGGCCAGTCGAGAATTTCCATCCAGAAACTTAACAGGGAACCCTTCCAGAGACCCTGCTTGCTTAAGGAAAATCTTCCGTACTTTGGAGGTCGCAAACGGAAGAATGAAATGCACTTGCGGATACCGGCAATGGATTTTCCGCATAGCTTCAACGAAAATTGGGCCAAGACTGCTTACCTCGGATCCCCGACTACCCGGCAACACCGCAATCAGAGGGTCGGTTTCATTTAAATCAAGATCTAACGACTTCCTCGCCCGTGCCCGGTCAGAATCTGGTATTTCATCAGCTATAGGGTGTCCAACACAAGTTACCGGGATGTTCTTGTCCTGATAATAGCGTTTTTCAAACGGGAATAATGTGAGCATATGATCCACAGCCTTTCGTATTTTATGGATCCTGTAGCCCCTCCAGGCCCAAACTGTAGGGCTTACGTAATGCACCGTAAGAACCCCCTTTTTACGAAGCTTCTTTTCAAGTCCTATATTGAAGTCTGGCACATCAATGCCAATAAAAATATCCGGTTTTTCCTTAACAATTGTTTGGTAGAGAGATGATCTGATTCTAAGAATATCGCCAAGCTTATCAAACAAACCTCCCAGTCCTATCAGCTCAATGCGGTCCATTTCATAACGCACGTCAAACCCCAAAGCCTGCATCCTCGGGCCACCTATCCCAAAATATTCGGCATCGGGAAAGCGCCTCGTAAGTTCAGCAATTAGCCCCGCTCCAAGAACATCACCAGATGTTTCACCCGCGACCATGGCGATTTTGAAATTTCTGACTGAGGTCATTGTCGTTGCATTAATTGAAGGACAGGCCTAAAGGAGTGACAACAAAAAATGAAATCATCCTGCGATCAAGAAAAAAAGATTGCTTTCCCGGTTAGACCGGGTGACATGCTAACGGATAATTCCACGATCGGAATGACGCAAGAACTCAGCAAAAACCGCAACATCGGGATTGTCTACACTGAGCTTCTCAAGTTCCGCCAAAGAGGACTGTAAATCAAGGTTTTTGCGATAAACGGCGCGGTATGCGGCATTCAACAACCTGATAGATTCTTCTGAAAAGTCCCGACGCCTCAGGCCTTTGTTGTTTATTCCAAAAGGCCCAGCTGGATTGCCCGCAGCAACGATGTATGGAGGGACATCCTGCAGACAGATACAACCAATACCGGTTATACAGTGCGGGCCAATCCTGCAAAATTGATGCACCAAAGTGAACCCCCCAAGAATCGCGTGATCACCGATATCAACATGACCGGCAAGACTGGCACCATTAGCAAAAATAATATGGTTCCCAAGTACGCAATCGTGAGCGATATGGGTATAGGCCATAATAAAATTGTCGTTACCAATTTTGGTCATACCAAGTCCGCCGGTAGTGCCCCGATTAATGGTGCAGTATTCACGCACAACATTTCGATCACCTATGAAGAGTCGTGTTGGTTCACCGTGATACCCCTGGTGTTGGGGTTCTTCACCAATAGAACAAAACTGAAATACCTTGTTGTGCGCGCCAATATCGGTGTGATTTCGGATAACCACATGGGGTCCAATCCAGGTGCCGGCGCCTATAGACACATCTTTTTCAATAATCGTATAAGCACCAACGCTGACATCCTCACCCAGCTTTACAGATGGGTCAATGATCGCGGTTTGATGAATTTCAGCCATGGGGATGCTAAATTGCTCTGTAAGTAAACATTACTTCAGCAGAAGCCGCCAGCTTACCGTCCACAGTAGCTTTGGTTGAATATTTCCAGATCAGCCTCTTGTAATTTGTCTGCTCGACTTCCAACATCATCTGGTCGCCGGGCTCTACCGGCCTTTTGAATCTGGCTTTATCAACGCCGGCAAACAGAAAAATTATATCTTCCTCTATGTCATCGACACTCTGACTTGCCAGCAACGCAGATGCCTGTGCCAGCGCCTCAAGAATCAACACCCCGGGAAACACGGGCCTCTCCGGGAAGTGCCCCTGGAAAAAAGGTTCGTTTATGGTCACGTTTTTGACAGCGATCAACCGCTCTCCGAGGGTGTAATCGAGCACCCGGTCCACCATTAAAAATGGATAACGATGGGGCAGTATCTCGCGAATTTTATGGATGTCAATTATGTTTGTATCTGTCATTGTCCACTAACCTGTATGTTTGCTGTTTTTTTAATTATCGGGGTTTCCATAATCTTCCAGGTCACTATTACAGACCGGCTACTTTTTCCCAAAATCCGAAACTTTGCGTGCCAGCTTATCTAGCTGATGCATCACCGCCACGTTCTTTTTCCACTGCTGAATCCGTTGTACCGGAATCATCGATCCATACTCACCCGACTCTAAAATAGATTTTGTTACCATACTGTTTACCAGTATCGTAACATCGTCGACAATTTCAAGATGCCCCAGAATTGCCGCACGACCAGCAATTTTGCAACGTTTACCAATCTTCGCACTGCCCGCGATACCAACACAACCCGCAATAGCCGTGTTCTCTCCGATCTCCACATTGTGAGCAATTTGCACCAGATTGTCGATCTTGACGCCGCTTTGTATTATCGTATTTCCCAGAGCACCTCGATCGATGGTTGTATTCGCTCCTATATCAACATCATCGCCAATAACCACTAACCCAAGTTGCTCAATCCTATGCCAGCTCTCACCATCCGGCGCATAGCCAAAGCCACTAGAACCAACTACGGCTCCGGGAGACAATTTACAACGCGAACCGATCTTACAACCTTCACTGACAACCACCTGATTCTCAAGTATCGTATCACTGCCAATCTCTACGTTGCGCCCAACATGCACGTTGTTCCCAATGGTAGTCCGGTTGCCAATTTGAACTCCCTCGGAGATTGAAGAGAAAGCTCCAATACTGACATCTTCACCAAGGGTTGCCGAACCGGATAAAACCGCAGACGGATGCATTCCCGAATACGAATGAACGTTTACGGATTGAAACAGGGAACTGCACTTCGCATAACCAAGATAGGGGTCAGCAACAAGGATACTGTGACCGTTAAACATTTCAGCATATTGTGGCGCCAAAATCATAGCACCGGCTCGGGAAGTTGAAAATCTTGAATCTTTCAGCGGGTTGAGGCAAAACGAAATCGCATCCGCAGTTGCCAACTCCAAACTTTGCAGACTCTTGATTTCGAAGTCAGGCTTTCCGTGAACTATTCCGCCAGTTACCTCTGCAATCGTGGAAAGGGAAACCATAACCCGCTACCCGAAATACGTATATTGGGGCACTCGGACGATTTTGCTATGTGATTTCCGTTTTGACACCGCGATAATTATTGATTGTATACTCTGCCAAGCTCTTCAAGGACACGATCTGTAAAATCTATGTTCCGGCTCGCATAAACAGCCTGTTGCACTACTAAATCAAGCTCTTCCTTGATCGCCATTTCAATAATTACTTCGGATATCAGTTTTTCAAGTCTTGCTAACCCCTGGTTTCGACTTCTTGTGTAGTCTTCGTTGTAGATCTGCTGCTCACGCTGCAACTCTCTTTGTAAATCACGCATTTCGTTAGTTTTAATCTGCAACTCATCGGAAGACATAAGCACCGCATTTTTCTGTAGTTCCGCCTGTCGCAACTCAAATTCTTCAATTCGTGCTTTGAGATCCCTATTCCGCGAAGAGAAGTTCTCTTCCAGAGATTTGATTTCAGCTTTACCCTGAGGCGCCTCATCAATCAACCTTCTAGCATCAACATAAGCTATTTTTTCAGCATAAGACTGCGTGGGAAGAAACACAACAGCAACTAAAACCAAAATACGAACTAAAGACTTAAATTTCATTTTCACCACTAAAACCACTATTAATAAATTACTAAAAATATTTATGTCCTTGATATCTTTCATCACATACATCAAGGGCAACCGGAATAACCCGTTATCACCAACTGATTATCGAAAAACTGTACCAATAGATATCTGGAACTCTTCAGTATCATCATCATCTTCTTCATTGATTGGCAAACCATAACTAATGCTGAACGGACCAATTGCTGAATACCAGTTGAAGAAGATACCAGTGGAATAACGAAGACCGCCAAGATCTACATCTTCTGTGTTTCCCCAGACCATACCACTGTCGACAAACAATCCAAATCGCTTGTCTCGGGTGTCGCCAAAAGCAGGGCCGAGAAGCTCTATATTCGCCAGAATACGAGTATCACCCCCAGTAGGCTCTGGCGTTAACCCGGTGTCTTTGGGTCCCAAAGATCTAGAATTAAAGCCACGCACTGAACGAGGACCACCTGCGAAATAATTTTTGAAAAACGGCAACCCGGTTTCGGATGAATCACCAAAGCCATCACCAAACGCATAGCCTGCACCACCTTTTAATGTCAGTGAGCCACTTATAGGTTGGTAATAAGCCCCTTCGATATTCAGTTTGTAATACTCATAGTCGCTACCCGGGACAGTCGTTTCTAGACTGATTGCCCCGGTTGCGCCCCGACTAGGGAAGAAAAAATCATCCCGGGTATCTTTAGAAACCCCGGCGGTAATTACAATATCTTGCCCTTCAGGCTGGTTCGCGATGGCCTGTCGGAATTCAGGAGGCGTCTCTGTAGTTGCTTCCAGATCGAGTTTCTCGTAAGCCACCCCAACATTGAAAGTATTGGTTTCAGCAATAGGAATCTTATAATAAACGCCAAACGAGTCTGAATTCAAAATATATTCAGCCGTGTCCACTTCCGATGAATCCACGTCACGCTTGGTGTAGTTAAACCCCCTGCTAATCCCGTCAGGCGTGTAGTATGGATTAGTATAAGACACCTCGAAAGTATCGACCGCATCAGAATCATTCAACCTGACCGACAAATCCTTGCCCGATCCAAACAGGTTTCTCTGTTCGAATTCTGCGCCAAACAGGATCCCATCCTCGTCCGAGTATCCTGCCGAAAACAGAACCGAACCCGTGTCCCTTTCGGTGATGATTACTTTCATATCAACCTGGTCTGTGGTTCCTGGTACTGAAGGCGTTTCAATTTGCACCGTTTCAAAAATACCGAGCCGTTGCAGACGGTCTTTGGACCGCCTCACGCTTGAAGACGAGTACCAGGAGCCTTCAAACTGACGCAGTTCACGACGAATAACTTCATCCCGGGTGTACTGGTTACCCGAAATATCAATTCGGCGGACATAGACACGTTGATTAAGAATAACCGTAAAAACAGTATCGACAGTTTTGGTTTCCTGATTAGTTTCAAAATTCGGCCTAACTTCCACAAAAGCATAACCATCATCAGCAAAGCGCTCGGTCAGCAAACTCCTTGTGGCGCTTACCGAAGCCCGGGAAAAAGGTTCGCCCTCTTCAATGGTGACAAGGGCAAGGACATCTTCCGAGGTGCCATCAACGATTCCTTCCACTGAGGATTCGCCAAAAGTAAACACGTCGCCTTCTTCGACGGTGACATTCAGGAAAATATTTTGCTTGTTTGGGCTGATATCTACACTGGAAGAAACGATTTCAAATTGATGATATCCACGATTCAAATAATAACTTCGAATACTTTCAAGATCTGCTTCCAGCTGCTGCTTGGAATACTGATCCTTGCGGGAAAACAAGGCATATCCGCGCTTATCCTGAAGTTGCATTTCATCAAGAACATCACCCAGCTTTTCTTTTTCAACGCCGATAATATTGATTTTCTTGATTCGGGCAACCCGCCCTTCATTAATGTTAATGGTTACCGCTACACGGTTTTTGTCTACATCTTCAACATCAGATTCCACCGAAGCCGAATAACGCCCCATGGAGAGATAAGTGGTTTTGAGTTCAGATTCGATTCGGTCAAGAATAGCCCGTTTAAAAATCCGACCCTCAACCAGACCTGATTGCTCCAGCCCGCTTTTAATATCCTCTGTTTTGAGTTCATCGTTACCGGTTATTGTAATACTGGCAACAGAAGGCCTCTCTACGACTTTAACAATAAGGGTTGTCCCGTCCTGCTCCAGAGACACATCTTTAAAGAAACCGGTTTTAAACAATTCCTTGATACTTATCCTTGTCTCCTCGTCGTTGACTTCATCACCAACTTTTAGCGGCAGATAATTAAATACCGTACCTTCATCGAGGCGTTCCAGTCCCTCAACCTTGATATCCGTAATTGTAAACGGTGTGATTGCAAAACTCGGAAGGCTGATTGTCAGCAACAGCAAGAGAAACGATATTTTTTTCATTATGACCAGTTTGAATTCAAATTAACAATTCATTTACGATAAAACAGGCTAAGTTACCTTCAGGTAGGATAATACATCAGACTAGTCAAAAGTCACATCGCTAATGCCGGCAAGATTGCAACAGAGCGGTAATTTCTCGAAAGGAATCACGGGTTTTCCGACGAGATCTGAATCCTCAGCGGAAATTTTACTCAAATTCAGACTAAATGAGTCGCATAATGTCGTTATAGAAAGCCAGAACCATCAGCATAATTATCAAACCGATGCCGATCTGCTGCCCCCAGATCATAATTTTTTCCGACGGCTCTTTTCCGGTAATAGCTTCAAAAAGAAAATACATCAAGTGACCGCCATCTAATACAGGAATTGGCAACAGGTTCAGCAGCCCCAGGCTGATACTGATAATCGCCAAAAATTTCAGAAAGTCACTATAGCCCGATTCAGCAGTCTGTCCGGCAAGGCGTGCGATCGTAATGGGCCCAGACAGGTTTTCCGATGACATTTGTGCCGTTAGCATTCTGCCTAGCGATCGAACGGTAATTACCGTCATTCGCCAGTTATAATCAAGAGACTGCCAAAGTGATTCCAGAGGCCCGAAACGAAGTTTAGTATCTTCTAGTCGCGGTCTATACAAACCGATCTGACCATAATCTACTCCCTCTAACGTAATCGTGTTCGTCGTAACTGGCACATCAATGATATTACCGTTTCTAAGGACCGACAAATCAATTTTCTCCCCGGGTCGCTTAGAAATCCGGGTTGCCATATCGACCCAGCTCACCACCTCCCCTCCATCCATGGCTAAAATAGTGTCCCCGGGCATCAAACCCGCTTTCTGGGCCGGCGAATCTTCAACGACCTGAGTCACAGTCGCAGCAGGAGCCGGAGGCCATATTCCGATCTGCGAGGTGATGGGCTGACTACTGACACTGCCCTGATCCAGCTGCCCAAAATCCAGCTTAATATTGCGGTCTCCAGCCTGTTCGTTACGGACACTTACCGTAATCAAATTACCCTTCATCGCCTGATGCAGCATATAAAACTGATGCTGCCCCCAAGTTTTAACCTCTTTTCCATCGACCTCAGCTAGTACATCTCCAGGTTGGAATCCAGCCTTCTCGGCAATGGAATTTTCCATCACTTCACCTATTTTGGGGGAGATATCATCACTTCCTGTAACGAATACCAGCCAAATAGCAAAAATGGCAAACAAGAAATTAAAAAGAGGACCCGCAAACACAACCGCAGAACGCACCGATAAGGATTTCTGGTTAAAAGCCTGGTTTCTTTCCGACTCGAGCACGTCGCCCTCACGCTCATCAAGCATTTTCACATACCCGCCCAGTGGAATAAGGCCGATTGAGTATTCAGTTGGGTCATTTTTTCGGGTCCAGGTGAACAAGGATTTCCCAAAACCTATCGAAAACTTAAGGACTTTCACACCCAGTCTCCGGGCAACCCAGAAATGACCGAATTCATGAACCGCCACAAGAATGGCAATTGCCAGCAAAAACCCAAAAAGACTATACCCAAATGCGCTCATAAGAAAACCGGTTTAAAAAATACTGTCACTAAAATTAAAGAACGTGGACTATTACATCACGCACTATTCCGTCACGCAACTGAACACCGTTTGGAATACCGTGAAACGCCAGCCTGATCAAGTTACGCCATTAATCAGGTTTTCACAAATCAGACGACTTTGCACATCTGCTTCGAGAACGGTGTCGAGGTCTGTCGATACACTATAACTGGACGCTAGCATGGTTTTTTCAACCAGCACGGGAATCTGATCAAAAGATATCTGATGATTCAAAAATGCTTCCACCGCAATCTCATTAGCCGCGTTCAGAACCGCAGGCATGGTTCCGCGTTGTTCCGCCGCACTTTCTGCCAGCACCAAAGATGGAAACCGGTCATAATCCGGCGCCTGAAAATCAAATCGGGCAATGTGCGCAAAATCAAGTTGTTCTGCACCAGACGAGATTCTGTCCGGCCATCCCAGTGCGTTTGCGATAGGAACCCGCATATCCGGAGATCCCATTTGAGCCAGAATTGTTCCATCAATGTATTCCACCATAGAATGCATAATACTTTGCGGGTGAACTACAATTTCAACGCGCTCCGGCTCAACTCCGAATATGACACTGGCTTCAATCAACTCCAGCCCCTTGTTCATCATCGTTGCCGAATCCACCGATATCTTGCGACCCATTACCCAGTTAGGATGCGCGCAGGCCTGCTCTGGAGTCACTTCTGAGAACAATTCAGGAGCAAGATTCCGAAAGGGTCCTCCGGAACCGGTAAGTAAAATTTTCCGAATGCCCTGTTCACGGGTTATGGCGGCATTGCCGTTTCGGTCCACAATGGGTTGCTGGGGCAAACACTGGAAAATCGCATTATGCTCACTGTCCAGAGGTAGTAGACATGCGCCATGCTGCTGCGCCAGCTCAATGATATGATCTCCCAGCATCACCAGCGGTTCCTTGTTCGCTACCAGTACTTTTTTACCAGACTTAACGGCCGCAAGCGTTGACATCAAACCCGCAGCCCCAACGATTCCGCAAACCACAGTTTCTGTCAACCCGGCCGCGAGAGCACAAACTTCTTGTTCACCACTCCTGACCTCCACCTGCAATCCCTCAAGTTTAATCCGGTCACGCAGTTGTTCAGCACTGTGCGGATCAACCATAACCGCAATTTCGGGGAGATACCGTTGACACTGAACAAACATCAGCTCAACATTCTTGAAGGCGCTCAGCCCATATACCTGAAACCGCTCTGGATGCATCGAAATCACATCCAGAGTATTTACTCCGATAGTCCCGGTCGAGCCAAGCACCGAAACTTTACTTAATTGCTTCTTAGTCACAGGCTAATGCATGCGATCGGCATGAAACGCAGGAACTTTTATTGAGTCGATACCAATCATGCACTGGCTACCGCCAACCTGATATCGCCCAGAGACTCGCAAACACAGGGATGGCGGCGACAAGCCCGTCAATTCGATCCAGAATGCCTCCGTGGCCTGGCAGAATGCTACCACTGTCTTTGACTCCTGCTCTCCGTTTAATCCTGCTCTGGAATAAATCGCCCACCACACTTATTAGCGCCGCCGCTATTCCGGCAAACACCCAAATCCATAAATCACTGCCTTGAAGAGCAGGGTCGAATCCCAGGAATGCCGAAATCAGCAGCACCAAACAAGCGCCAAACAAGCCTCCTGCAACACCTTCAATGGTTTTTTTGGGGCTCAGCGTTGGTGCAAGTGGTCGACGACCAAAAGCCTTACCTGCGAAATAGGCAAAACTGTCTGCGGCCCAAACTGTGGACATCGCCGCAATCACTACCACAGAACCCTGCTGATGCAGGATGATCATACCTGCCCAGAAACCCACAAGCAAAAAAATGCCTTCAACGAATCCTGCCAGCTGACCCAATTTTCTTTCAAGGCCGTTTTTGTACAAATCCCATCCCTGAAAAATCCAGTAAAGAGAGACCACAACACACAAATAGCCCAATCCGGTCAGATTTACATGCCCGTATGTCGCCATGGCTCCCACAGTCAATATACCCCCGAGCAACAATGGCAAACTTTTTATCGTCAGCCGGTTCCATTCACACAGACCAACAATACAAATTCCCCCGAGAAAAATACCGAACCAGAAAGTTGACAGATAAATGGTTAGGCCAATCGCAATAGGCGCAAGTAAAAGAGCTGTGATAATGCGTATTAGCATTAGTCCAGCTCAGTTAGCTGAGCATCAGTTTTACCGAAACGACGCTGCCTGGTACTAAATTCTCCTAACGCTTTATCAAAAGCGGCCTCATCAAAATCAGGCCAGAAGGTATCGGTAAAATAAAGTTCAGTGTAGGCCAATTGCCACAGCAGAAAATTACTGATTCGTAATTCGCCACCCGTGCGAATAAACAAATCTGGCTCAGGCATGTCAGAGGTGCACAGCTGCGATTCAATCAGGGCCGGCGTAATCGAAGCAGCCGAAATCTCCTGTTTTTCAACCAGTTCAGCGATGGACTGACAAGCCTGGATAATATCCCATTGCCCGCCATAATTAATTGCAATGGTCAGGTTTAAAGCGCGGTTATTCCTCGTCAGAATGTCTGCATTCTCGATAGCTTTACGCAGTCGCCCCGGGAAGCGCGAGATATCACCGATTACCCGCAATCGAACCTTGTGTTTATGCAACTCCCTTATCTCGTTTTCCAGTGTAGAGGTCAACAAATCAATGAGAAGCATCACTTCTGTCGCCGGCCGTTTCCAGTTTTCGCTGCTGAACGCAAAAAGAGTCAGATAAGGAATCCCTCGTTTACCGCAAATGGGCACCATGCGCTTTACAACTTCCACCCCTTTTTTGTGTCCAGCAACCCGGGGCAGTCCCTTATTTTTAGCCCAACGGCCATTGCCATCCATAATGACCGCCACATGACGAGGCATGCGTTCGAAATGTTCTTCCATATGTGTCAAAACGCAAAACTCTGTGCAGTTGATAGAGATAATACTGAATTCAAAAAATTAGACTATCAAACAAAGCTAAACTTCCATTACCTCTTTTTCCTTTTCCGACACCACCTCACTAATCAGAGCAGTATATTTATCCGTTAATGTCTGCATTGCAGATTCAGCATCCTTCTCTTCATCCTGAGTTATTTCTTTTTCCTTCAGGAGCTCACGAGCGGTGTGGATGGCATCACGACGAATATTTCTTATGGCAATCTTTCCATTTTCGCCTTCATTCTTAACCACCTTGACCAACTCTATCCTTCGTTGTTCAGTCATCGGAGGCAGCGGGATGCGCATGGTTTCTCCTGCAGTAACCGGGTTCAATCCCAAATCAGATTCAAGAATAGCTCGCTCCACGACAGGCAGCATTGCTTTTTCCCAGGGTTGAACCGTAAGAGTCCGCGCATCTGCCACAGAAATTGATGCCACCTGACTGATCGGAGTGGTTGAACCATAGTAATCGACGGTCAAATGATCGAGCAAAGCAGTGCTGGCTCTGCCTGTTCTGATACGAGCCATATCATCTTTGGTGGAATCAACGGTTTTTTTCATACGTGATTCAGCGTCTTGTTGTATTTCATCGATCATTGTTAGCCTCTTGAATCGTTTTTTCTCAGGGTATTTGGTGATCCTGAGCAGGTACTGCGTAGATCATAATCAACCCTCTATACTATCAGAAACCATTCCGTAATTTGCAGGAACAGTTTCGATAGCCGAGCGCTGACAACTCGAAAAATAAATTACCCGACAAACCGCATAAAAGGAGAGAACAGGGCAGATATCTGACCTTAAAAATTTATCGCCGCCAGACCCGTGCCCGGCGGCGGCAACAGAGATGATTCCAGATGATAAAGAAAGTACGCTAAATCAGGATCCTACCTGAGCCATAACTTCAGCAACAAAATCTTCGCTGCGCTTTTCCAAACCTTCGCCGACTTCAAAGCGGGTCATGGCAACCACAGAGGCACCTGCACTATCTAATAATTCATTCACGGTCTGATCGGGGTTCTTAACAAAAGGCTGTCCTAACAACGTATTTTCCTTGAGAAACTTCTTGATTCGCCCACCAACCATTTTTTCAATGATTTCAGCAGGCTTTCCGCTTTCCTCAGCTTGCGCCACGAAGATTTGCTTTTCCTTTTGAACAACAGCGCTATCCATATCAGCTTCTGAGATACATAGTGGATTACTTGCCGCAATATGCATGGCAATATCTCGGCCCATTTCGTTGTCACCGCCAGTGAGTTTAACCAGCACGCCAATTCGAGCGCCGTGAAGGTAACAGCTAACCGTGTCACCATCTGCGGCTATTTTTGCAAATCGACGCACACTGATATTCTCTCCGATTTTGATGATTAACTCCTGACGCGCTTCCTCTACAGTAACACCGCCATCAATAACAACAGCCCCAAGGCCTTCAACGTCATTGACATTGCTAGTCAGAGCAGCGTTAGCAACATCAGCGGAAAAAGCTTTGAAGGACTCGTCCTTGGCAACAAAATCAGTTTCACAGTTGATTTCAACCAAAGCACTAGCGGACTCATTCTGAGCAGATGCCACAATACCTTCAGCTGCAATACGACCGGCTTTTTTCTCAGCTGCCGCTGCACCCTTCTTGCGAAGCTCTTCGATTGCCAGCTCCATATCGCCATCAACCTCGGTCAGAACCTTCTTACAATCCATCATCCCCGCGCCAGTTCGTTCGCGAAGTTCCTTAATCATTGCAGCACTAATTGCCATTGAATTTCTCCCGTATGTCTATACGTAAAATTATACTTGACCGGCTAACTCGCAGCACCTCGTCAAGCCAACCCCTTGCGATAAGCCAAGGACAGCCCGAAAGGCTGTCTTAAAAATCAGCAGAGGATTACTCTCCGGATTGATCGGCTTCTTTTTTAACCACTACTTTCTTTTTGGCAGCTTTTTTAGCAACTTTTTTAGCAACTTTTTTAGCAACCTTTTTTGAAGCAGGTTTTGCTTCTTTGGCGGCTACTGGTTCTGAAGCAACGGTCTTAGCCTTTACCGCTTTCTTCTTAACCACTTTCTTCTTGGCAGGCGCTTCCTCTGAAGCAGTTTCCGGCACAGATTCCGAGGCAACTTCAGTTATTACTTCTTCCTCTTCGACGGGACCTGCATCAGCTTCACCCGAAGCTGCGATCACTCCACCGGAGGCATCCACCTCGACATATTCATCATCACCCGAGGGCATTCCCGATGCACGGGTAACGGTTCGGGAGGCGGCCACGGCAGATGTTGCTGCTTGAAGATATAAATTAATAGCTCGTGAAGAGTCATCATTGCCCGGGATGATGTAATCAATCCCTTTCGGCGAACAGTTAGAATCCACTACAGCCACAACCGGAATGCCCAGCTTGTTGGCTTCGGCAACCGCGATGTATTCATGCTCAACGTCAATAACAAACAACACGTCAGGCAGGCCATTCATATCCTTGATGCCGGAAAGGGTTTTGTCGAGCTTGACGCGTTCGCGCTCAAGAGACAGCGCTTCTTTCTTACTCAGCCGGGCCGTAGCGCCCGAATCAATCCGTTGCTCAAGTTCTTTTAAACGGGCAATAGAATTTTTTACGGTCTTGAAATTAGTCAGCATGCCCCCTAACCAGCGATGGTCAACATAAGGACAGCCGCATTGCTGAGCCATCTCGCGAACATATTTTCCAGCCTGGCGCTTGGTACCTACAAACAGAACTTTACCGCCCTGAGCCGTTATAGAACCAATATAGTTCATCGCCTCTTGAAGCATCGGCAAGGTTTTTTCCAGGTTGATGATATGAATCTTGTTGCGGTCACCAAATATGTATGGCGCCATAGCGGGCGCCCAGTAACGGGTCTGGTGCCCGAAGTGCACACCAGCTTTCAAGAGCTGGCGCATTGTAATATCAGTCATGTTTAATCAAAGTTGTAATGGGTTAAGCCTCCACGGTTACTATTCTTCAACCTGACTCAGTGTTAAGAGATATACTCACGCATATCAGTAAAACACCGTGCCGGGCACCCAGAAGAACATAATTGCCGTGTGCGATTTATACCGACACCTCAGGTGCCGGCTCTAGGGGGCGCGGATTTTAACCAAAAACAGTTGAAGAAAAAAGCGGAATTTGGGAGCATACCCCTCTTATTTCGCACAAATATCAAAAATATGCCCGTATCAATCAAAAACAAGGATGAAATCGAGAAAATGCGCATCGCTGGGCGACTGGCGTCAGAGGTTCTCGACTTGATCGGAAACGAGGTCAAGGCGGGGGTAACCACGGATGAACTCAATACTATTTGCCACAATCACATCATCGAAAAGCAGGACGCCATTCCGGCTCCGTTGAATTATCGGGGATTCCCAAAATCCATCTGCACCTCAATCAACCACGTTATCTGTCATGGCATCCCGTCGGACAAGAAACTTAAAAATGGCGATATCATTAATATTGACATCACTGTTATTAAGGATGGGTTTCATGGTGATACCAGCAGAATGTATTATGTTGGCGAACCGTCGATCCGTGCCAAACGATTATGCGATATCAGCTATCAGTGCATGCATCTTGGCATTGGCCTGGTCAAGCCCGGAACTCAGCTAGGCGACATCGGTCACGTAATTCAACAACACGCCGAGAAAAACGGCTTTTCTGTGGTTCGCGAATACTGTGGCCACGGTATTGGTCGCGTATTTCACGAAGATCCCCAGGTTTTGCATTATGGAAATCCCGGAACAGGTTTGATATTGCGAGAAGGAATGACCTTTACCATTGAACCCATGATCAATGCCGGCAAGAAAGAAACTCGACTGCTCGGGGACGACTGGACAGTTGTTACCCGGGACAAGAGTCTCTCTGCTCAATGGGAGCATACCATTCTAGTCACGTCCGACGGACATGAAATCCTGACCAGGTCCTAGGTTTTTGTTTAATAGTCTAACCTGAGATTCTGTCGTAAATCAGTCCTATTGCATTGACCAGCCTGACAATCCTCTAATTCAGTTACGAAATTTTTCATGAGCCGACTAACCCGTGCCAACCTGCTGGATGAGGCTCAGCTAAAAAGCATCAGAATCCGATCTCAAAAGGATATTAAGCAATTTCAAACAGTTTTGACTCACGGCAAAAATGTCCTTGCCGAATACCATCTCGAAGGCGGTAATGCCGCTATCCTGGGGAAACACCAGAGCTGGCTCGTTGATCAAATTCTAACCCATGCCTGGAGACTGTTTTTTGAAAACACCGCCCCCTCGGAAGATAGAAGTCGCCCATCCCTTATCGCCGCAGGTGGATACGGGAGGGAGGAACTCAATCTTGAATCAGATATCGATCTGTTAATTGTTCTGCCCGCATCACTTTCAAAAGCACAAAGTTCAAGCACTAATGAGACAGTCGAAGAGTTTCTTCGATTTTGCTGGGACATTGGTCTGCAGGTAGGCCATAGCGCGAGAACCCTTAAAGAATGTATCAAGATCGCATCTAAGGATCTATCGGTTATCACTAACATGATGGAAACCCGACTGGTATACGGCGACAGGCAGCAGTTCGGTGAGTTGCAATGCCAACTTCGTGGTAAACGGATATGGCCGGCACAAAAATATTTCAAGGCCAAGGTGGACGAACAAACCGCCCGGCATTTACATTTCGGTGACACCGCCTACAACCTCGAACCCAATCTAAAAGAAAGCCCCGGCGGTTTACGTGATCTGCATATGATCAGCTGGGTCGCCAACCGCTATTTTGGAACCAGCGACTTTGCTGAACTGGTCCAACACGGCTTCCTCACTGAATCGGAATACAAGACGCTGATTCGGGGTCGGGATTTCTTGTGGCGCCTTAGAAACGGATTGCACCTGTTGTCGGGACGATGCGAAGACCGACTTTTATTCGATTTTCAGCGCGAACTGGCGAGCCAAATGGGCTATCAGCAAAAGCAAAATCATCTTGCAGTAGAGCAAATGATGCAGCATTACTATCGAACGGTTAAGGAGATTCAACTACTGAATGAAATCTCTCTGCAACACTTTGAAGAAGCGATCCTCAAGGCACGCAACCCTAAACCAGTAACAATCAATCCACGGTTCAATGCGGTAGGTGGTTACCTCGAAACCTCGGCTGAAAACGTCTTTGAAAAAAAACCTGGCGCTATCCTGGAGTTGTTTCTGCTGATGCAGCAGCATCCAAAGCTGGTAGGCGTTCGGGCAAGCACAATACGTCAGTTGAGATCGAATTTGGGCGTGATTGACAATCACTATAGAAAAGACCCGGTGAATCTCAAAACTTTCCTGGATATGTTTAAACAACAGGATGGACTGACTCATGCCTTAAGACGAATGAATGCGTATGGCGTGCTCGGCAAGTTCTTTCCGGAATTCGGTAAAATCGTCGGACAGATGCAGCATGACCTATTCCATATATTTACCGTGGATGCCCATTCACTTTTCGTGGTCAGCAACCTGCGCAAACTCATGGTGGAAAAATACCGGGATGAGTTTGCGATTTTAAGGACCATTATCGCAAAACTTAATCAGCGGGAGCGACTGTTTCTTGCAGCGTTGTGTCATGACATAGGGAAAGGTAGTGGCCGCGATCATTCCGAAGTTGGCGAAGAAATTGCCCTTGTGTTTTGCAAACGTCTTGGACTGTCCGAATACGACTCCCGATTCGTCGCCTGGCTGGTTCGCAATCATTTAATGATGTCCTGGACAGCCCAACGCGAAGACACCTCAGACCCCAGAGTTATCGATCGGTTTGCAGAATTCGTCGGTGATCAGGAGCATCTGGATAATCTATATCTGCTGACCGTGGCCGACATGCGCGGCACCAGCCATAAAGTCTGGAACGAGTGGAAAGGCCAACTGCTTAGTAATCTCTATACCGCAACGTCACGCAGACTCCGTTCGGGAATCGGCGGTGTAGAAGCAATCCACCAGCGAATTGAAGATAGAAAGTCAGCGGTAAAAAAACTGGTCGGTAAAACATTACCTGAAGCCACACTGGATGAACTATGGGGCCAGATGGATCAGGAATATTTTCTCAGAAACGGCCCGGAAACCTGTGCATGGCACGCTCAACAGATATGCCAGTCGAGACTGCTCGATCTGCCGCTGGTAGCTATTCGATACAGACCTGAAATCAATGCCGAACAGATTCTTATTGTTTCTCCGGAGTCTGATGAACTGCTATCGCGCAGTACCGGAGCTATCGACAGCCTGGGTTTGAGCATTCTGGATGCCCGAATTCATCAAACCCGAACCGGACTTGCTATTCTGGTGTTTATCGTTGGTATCGATCACAAGTCAACGGCATCCGAACGCGCCAGAGCAGCTCAAAAACAGAAAATTAAGCAGTTCCTGATTAATCCACCTGCAAAATACAAACCGGCATCGCGCTCGGTACCCAGGGCGATGAAACAGTTTAAAGTAGCCACGGCAATAGGGTTCTCGGACAACGCAGAACTCGGACATACCACGATGGAAATCGTATCCCAGGATCGTCCGGGCCTTCTGTATCATGTTTCCACCGCGTTGCTGGATTGCAAAGTCCGGCTGATTTCGGCGAAGATTTCCACCGTCGGAGAAAAAGCTGAAGACACCTTCTTTATTACAGACAGAGACGGCGCACCCGTTCAGTCCAAAACCCAGCGTACTTGCCTGGAAAACAGAATACGCAAATATCTAAGCTAGAATACTCAACCCTATACACCGGTCACAAGTTGAAAAATCAGACCCAGTCCCGGGAACAACAGAGAACAATGTTCATCCGCAAAAATGGATGGCACAACGCACAAATTAGCGCGTTGGTTCAAGACGCTTCTTTTCGCCGCTATTTTCGCCTTAACGATTCCGGCGCCAGCACAATGCTAATGGATGCCCCCCCAGACAAAGAAGCTGTTTTACCGTTCATAAGTATCGCAAACCATCTTAATGGAATCAGTATTCGTGCGCCTCGCATCCTGGCCAGCGACGTAGAACAAGGATTTGTTTTACTGGAGGATATGGGTAACCAGACCTTCACCCGACTCCTCGCCCGAGGAGAAGACGAATCCATACTGTATACACGGGCAATTGACACGTTGACAGCTATCCACCAAAACAATCATTCCGTAAAAATCACCTCATCAGATTACCAAATCCCAGAATATGATTTGAAACACATCTTCGATGAAGTCCTGCTTTTTACACAATGGTATCTGTCAAAGATAAATAAAGGCCCACTAGGCTCGACCAGCGAAAAAGAATTCGTGGACCTGTGGAAACAGGCATTTGAAACATTACCAGATATCGGCACTACGCTGGTATTACGAGATTATCACGTCGACAATTTGATGATCCATAACGATGAATGTGTTGTACTGGATTTTCAGGATGCACTTATCGGATCGCCGGCCTACGACGTGGTATCTCTGCTGGAGGATGCCCGCAGGGATATCAGTGAAGATATTATCCGGCGAAGCTATCAGCGCTATGTCGAATCACAACCTGAATTGAACCTGTCTGACTTTGCACACCACTATGCGTTCTGGGGCGCACAGCGACACTGCAAGGTTGCTGGGATTTTTACCCGGTTATGGAGACGAGATCAAAAACCTCATTACCTTACGCACCTGCCAAGAGTACTTCATTTAATGTTTCAGAGCCTTGAACATCCAGCCCTCACTCAACTGAAATACTGGTTTGAAAAACAGGGCGTGCAGAAAGAACATCCTGGCTTCTAAACACCATCTAAAATATGAATCTCATAATAAATTAATAAAAGCAGGAATAAAAAACCCGGCTCAAAGAACCGGGCTCATATCCGACACACTCTGGTCATTCAGAGTCATGCTTCAGTCATCCATAACTGATACCGTTCTGGCGCTTCTTTTAGTCG
>JAIBDK010000332.1 GCA_024679435.1 Gammaproteobacteria bacterium
CGGTGGATACAAACGGCAACCCGGACATTTTCAACTACTTCAATAGGGTTTCTAGCTTAAACTAGCCGTCGAAATGATCAATCTGGGCACTTGAAAAACCTCTTTGCTGCAGAAACCGCGCCTGCCGGGTCCATTCTGAATAATTCTCTGGAGGTTTTTCTCCGAATTTTCGAACTCTAATTTCATCGGCAAGAGCTTTCCATTTGCCCTCATATTCAGCCATAGCTGATTCAATAATTTCACTGGCTATTCGTTGTTCGGATAAATCGTGATTGATCCGAACCGGCCCTTTACCCGCATTGTATCGGGCCCTGCACAACATTTCGGCATAGCGCTCATCGGACTGCGCATCAAGCGCAATCAAGCGCTCGATGGCAGTTTGAACAGTAGCTACTGAAGCAAAATTGCGGAACCTTTTTCTCAGTTCCTCAGCACTGTATTCACGCCGCATAAGCATTTTGTAGGCGCGTGAAATAAGCTCCGCGACAAGAGCTTCCTCTGAGTTATCTTCAAAAGTATCGCAATTTTTCAATACTTTAAAATCTATTCCTCAGGTACTTTATGATCTGAATCAGCGGCAGCTTCTATCTCTTCACTTTCACCGCCGATATTTTTCTTCTGCCTGATCTGGCGTTCGATCTCATCTGCCATATCAGGATTTTCCTTAAGAAACTCGCGAACATTATCGCGACCCTGACCAATACGATCGGCGCCATAGCTGTACCAAGCCCCAGATTTTTCAACGATACCGAGCTCGACACCAAGGTCGATTAACTCACCCTGCTTTGATACGCCCTCATTATACAAAATATCAAATTCAGTCTGCCTGAAAGGTGGCGCTACCTTGTTCTTGACGACCTTAACTCGTGTCTGATTACCCAGAATTTCATCGCCCTTCTTGATTGCTCCAATTCTGCGGATATCAAGCCGCACTGAGGAATAGAATTTTAATGCGTTGCCACCTGTGGTCGTTTCAGGATTACCGAACATGACACCGATTTTCATCCGGATCTGGTTAATAAAAATGACCATAGTGTTCGAGCGTTTAATATTCGCAGTCAATTTTCTTAATGCCTGCGACATCAGACGAGCCTGAAGCCCCATATGGGAATCGCCCATATCACCTTCAATTTCGGCTTTTGGGGTTAGCGCAGCGACAGAATCAATGACCACCACATCCACCGCCGCTGAACGAACCAGCATATCCGCAATTTCCAGCGCCTGTTCGCCAGTATCCGGCTGGGAAACCAGCAAATCATCAATATTGACCCCCAACCGCTCGGCATAAGCGGGGTCAAGTGCGTGCTCGGCATCAATAAAAGCAGCCGTCCCGCCCTGCTTTTGGGCCTCAGCGATAACCGAAAGAGTCATCGTTGTTTTGCCCGATGATTCTGGGCCATATATTTCGATAACTCGCCCTTTTGGTAAACCACCGATTCCTAGCGCTATATCTAGCCCAATGGAACCCGTGGAATAAACCTGAATATCATTGGAGATTTCTGAGTCTCCCAGACGCATTACAGATCCCTTGCCGAATTGACGGTCTATTTGACCGAGCGCTGCATCCAGCGCTTTTCTCTTGTTTTCATCCATTTTTTTAAAATCTCTTGTAATTAAGTTAGGTTACAGCCGATCATTTTGTGATCGCCAAAATTATCCCACAAGGGGGAGCAATCAACCAGCTTAGTATCATTGTTTTTATGGATTGATTTGCAAAAAATCAGGCCGACAAACACGCGAGAAAGAAAGTGTCACTTAATCCAGCGACTAAAGGTCCCCGGGCCGCCTGAACACATTCAAAGAAACGTCCAGCAGTGACTCATCCGATGATTCCAGAATAGCCACAGCGGCTGTCGTCATCAGCTTGTCAACAGCCAGTTTCGAGGAATCCGGACAAAGCTCCAGCAAGGTAAAGTCCATTCCCGGGTTGTGTCCGACAACCAACACCGAATCATGGGCCGATAAAAGCTCCTGAATACAATTTCGTATAGTGGATGATGATGCAAGATACAGCTCGGACAATATACGTATTTCAATTTCTCCTTCATCCCAGCCAGAGTTTAACAGGATCAGATCGAGCGTCTCCCGAGTTCGCTTAGCGTCAGAACACAGAATTGCACCAGGCTTGATTTCCAGTGAACCCAACCATTTACCCACCTTTGGAACATCTCTACGTCCACGATGATTCAACGGACGTTCATGATCACGGCTTTCACCACTGTTCCAGTCAGACTTTCCGTGGCGAACTAAAATTATTTGTTTATTGGCCATTAGCAAACTATTGCAAGTAGAATACGAACCCCATTTTACCCGATCCTTAACAATTATATGGCCAAGCCTCCTAAGCAACCCAAACCCGGCACATTGGCCGCTTCCGCAGACCGGCATACCTGTTATGAACTCGCGGTCCAGTCCGTTGAACCGGAAATCGATATGGTCAGCGACACCTTTAAGTCAATACGAAAACGAAAACCACGCGTTATTCGGGAAGATTTCTGCGGCACCGCGAATTCAAGCTGTGAATGGGTAAAACGATCCAAAAACAACAGGGCTATTTGTTTAGACCTGGATCAGGAGGTCCTGGACTGGGGCATCAAAAACAACGTGTCTTCGCTTGACCCGGAACAACAGCAACGTATCGAATTACTTAATTGTGACGTTAGAAATTTTACCGAAGAAAAGGCAGATATTATTCTGGCGATGAATTTCAGCTATCAAATTTTCGAAACCCGTGAAAGTCTCCGCGATTACTTTAAAAAGACCCGAGAGGGCCTAAACGAAGACGGCATCCTCTTTATTGATGCGTTTGGTGGACACGAGTCATATCGTGAAATCAAGGAAAAAACCAAGTACGACGGCTTCAACTACTACTGGGATCAGGCCAAATATGACCCCATCACGGGGCATATGCTGTGCTACATCCACTTTAAATTCCCAGACGGCTCGTGGCTGAAACGGGCTTTTTCCTATGAATGGCGTCTTTACACTTTACCTGAACTTCAAGAAATTCTTTACGAAGCCGGCTACAGCAAAGTCACCGTGTACTGGGAAGGCACCGATGACGAGACCGGGGAAGGAAATGGAGAATATTTTCCGGCTGAACACGGCGAAGATGATCCAAGCTGGATCGTTTATATTTCCGCAGAAAAGTAATAATGTCTGGCGCAGCATTACCAAATTAATGGGAACGCTTATGCTCAGGGAAACGGATCAGCGCTGCTGAAACAACGGATATTAAAGCCAGAATTCCAGCCAGTACGAATGCCATGCCCAACTTAAGCTCCCCGGCATATCCCGCCAGCAGCGCACCCAAAGCACCGACACCATCCAATATTGCGAAGACAAGGCCAAGGGTCGTAGATTCTGATTTGCTGGAAAAATCAACCGCTGCGGCGAGGACGATGGGACGAACCGCAGTCAACAACGCCGCAGAGCCAATCAGAGCGCCCAGAAAACCCCCCAGCTCTTGCGTCAGCCCTGCCACTACAGCGGACAAAGCCGCACAGGTAGTAAA
>JAIBDK010000196.1 GCA_024679435.1 Gammaproteobacteria bacterium
ACTTCTTGTGCAGATCTTGCGCGCTTAATTGTGCAAAATATGCCGGATTGAATGGTTGTTGAATTTTTTGGGTAGCGTACAATTCAATTTTTAAATTCGGACAAGCCTCTGCATGATAAATCCTGAGCAGGACACCACTAGATTTCTTTCGAATCATCCTGATCTTGTCCACCTGGACGTGATTGTTATTGACTTGTGTGGAAATGCGGTCGGTAAACGACTCCCTGTTGATTCCCTGCAATCTGTATACAAGGACGGCACCCCGGTGTGTGCTGCAATGCAGTTGGTAGATGTTCTGGGTAATACCGCAGATCCATTGGGGTACGGTTTTTCCGATGGTGACCCGGATGGCTATGCTAAACCGATTCATGGCGCTCCTGTCGGTGTGCCGTGGCTTGGTAACAGTAAATGTCAGTTGTTGTGTCAGTTAGTGGAAGCAAGCTCCGGATTGCCTTTTTGGTATGATCCGCGGGAAATACTCAAAAATGTCATAAAGCGATTTGATGAGTTGCCTTTTAAACCTGTCGTGGCGGCAGAGCTGGAATTCTATTTTATTGATGCCCAAAGACAGGAGAGCGGTGCGCCTGTCGCAATCACCTCTCCTCGAACAGGAGCAAGGGAAAGTCAGGGCAAGGTGCTGTCTCTGGATAAGCTGGATGAGTTTGAGCCTTTGCTAACCGCGGTGCAGGAAGCCTGTCTCGCTCAGAATATTCCGGCAACGTCGATGATCAGTGAGTATGGCGCCGGTCAGTTCGAAATTAATCTTGCGCATCAAACCGATATTCTTGCGGCTGCTGATCATGCGGCATTGTTGCGCCGCGTTGTTCAGGGAGTGGCGCGTGCGGCGGGACATGATGCAACGTTTATGTCGAAACCATTCCCGGATGAATCAGGGAATGGTTTCCATGTGCATGTCAGTCTCGTCGACGAAGCGGGAGACAATTGTTTTAATCCGGACAGCAAATCTGGTGATGTCTTTCTATCCAGCGCAGCGGCAGGGTTGGCGGCCACGATGAGTGAAGCGATGGCGATTTTCGCACCCAACCTCAATGTGTACCGCCGATTTAAACCCGATGAGTTTGTTCCGGTAACCAAAGACTGGGGTGAAAACAATCGATCTGTTGCGTTTAGAGTTCCACCGTCAAACCCTCAGAATCGTCGTTTGGAACATCGAATATCAGGCGCAGAGGCAAATCCCTATCTGGTTATTGCTGCGGTGTTGGCAGGTATCCATCACGGTTTGAGCGAGAAATTGCCGGGCATCGAGATGGCGTCAGGAAATGCAGGTGCCCAGGTCGATCCGTCTTTGCCATTGACACCGTGGCATTCCATTGATTGTTTTGCCAATTCCAGGATTTTGCCCGACTACTTTAGTCCGGACTATGTGTCCTTGTACAGTGAAGTAAAACGTGAAGAGTTTAACGCTTTCATGGGTTCCCATTTTGACCGAGAGTACCTTTGGTATCTCTAGCGTCCGGTGCCGGACTCCAGAGACACGGTGTGGTTTTGTGTGCCGACCTGTTGGGTGTCACTAATTGTGTATTCGGTGATGCAGATTCTAAAATTCTGGACCAAGTTATGCGCGGTAATCAAACAAGGAAATATCTAGACCCGGTACTCCATGCCCTCTCAAGCGAAGATCACTAATTCTCTGCCATGATCCGTCATTCACGATCGTCAAAACCAAAGAATAACGGATGGAATTATCAACCATCGTTGCCGCTTCAGGCGTCGCCATTATTTAGGGTGCCATTTCGGCCAGTTTCCA
Organism: Gammaproteobacteria bacterium; assembly: GCA_024679435.1. Classification (GTDB taxonomy): domain Bacteria; phylum Pseudomonadota; class Gammaproteobacteria; order Arenicellales; family Poriferihabitantaceae; genus JAIBDK01. The sequence continues at coordinate 1,769 of JAIBDK010000196.1, forward strand.
TTGTTAAATGGTTTGTCGGCTCCTGGTTTCCCGTTTCAGAGCGACTCATCATTTTTTTGATATCTATTATCTCCTGGTCTTTATTTCATCCCTCAATGGAGCGCTGCCGTCAATTCGCATGGGATTGGGTGGCTGAAATATTTGTACGCAATCTGGTGCTGATGTTTATTGTGGCTGGGGGATTGCATTTGTATTTATATACGTTCAACAAGCAGGCCAATGAACGTCAGTATGACGCCAGACCGTTGGGAAAGAATAAACGCGTTTTTACTTTTAATAATCAGGTGTTCGACAATATGTTCTGGACTTGTGTCAGCGGCGTAACAATCTGGTCGGGTTACGAAGCGCTGATGATGTGGTCAATGGCGAACGGCTATGTTCCCGCATTACCTGAAGCGAACCACTTCGGTTGGGTGGCACTGTTAATTTTTCTGATTCCAATCTGGGAAACTTTTTACTTTTATTTAGTTCATCGGTTATTACACTGGCCGCCGCTGTACAAGCTTGTGCATTCCTTGCATCACAGAAACACCAATATCGGACCCTGGTCAGGTCTTTCGATGCATCCGGTGGAGCATTTGTTATATCTTGGCTCGGTAATGATACATTTCATTATTCCAGCGAATCCGCTGATAATTATTTATCATTTGCAGTATTTCACTTTATCTGCAGCGACCACTCACACAGGGTATGAAGGTCTGGTTTTTAGCAAAAGAAACTATCTTCCATTAGGAACATTCCATCATCAGATGCATCATCGTTATTTTGAGTGTAATTACGGTGGTTTGGAAATACCCTGGGATCACTGGTTTGGTAGTTTTCATGATGGCACGGAAGCATCGCATAAAGATTTCTTAAATAGACGGATGCAGCAGCAAGCAAAAAATCAAAAAAGAAATTAGGCGGCCAAGAATCGCGCCTAAACTGAAGGTTAGAGAATTGCTGGGTCTAAAAGGTGTTCGAGACATCACTTTCGTGCAAGTCGCTTTCGCTGCGAGGGTTTTTAGAGATTCAATAACGGCTCTAAAGACCAGCGAACGCGACGGAATGCAGGCAGAAACAATCGATGGTTATCGATGACGATGAGTTTTAAATTTTTTACAGACCCATCAACTAATTAAGCCGACCGATGTGCTCAACCTTTATTTCAGGCTGTTTTTCGCGTTGATATCCCGCAACCCAATAATAAAAGCCATGCCCCCATAATGGTTATCCCACCAATAGGCGTTAAATTAACAAGGCCTGGAATACTGAGATAGACTGAAAGGTAAATGCTAAAGCTGAATAAAACGGTGCCAATGATAAACAGCATGCCACTCCATTTTAATGCGGGTATCCCGGACAGTTTTGTGCCGCTCAGCAGCGCCAGGCCAATCGCACTGATCACCACCGCATGCACCTGATTGTAGCGCACCGCCGTCATAAGGAATCGAAACTCTTCATCGGTTATGTTTTCTCTGAGTCCGTGTTCAGCGAATGCTCCAAAAGCAACAGAGATAAACCCCAGTAACGCCCCAAATATCAATACCATAACTTACCCGAAATATTTTTTGCCAGCTGACGTTGGGTCGATTCCCTGATACCCGGGTTAGCAAACGTTTGATGAGCAAAAATTGTAACTTGTTGTGTTAACGGACAACCGCAACTATTGCGACTAGTGCCACTAATTAGCCAATGCTTTAACTATTTCTGAATTAAAATAATCGCATCAACATTCGCTCAGATCCTATCATAATTCCCATTGGTATTAAGTCGCTTCAAACCATCAGAAATGCTAATGCCCGGCTTTTAGGGATTATCAGCGGACACGGTAATATCCTGATATCAGGCGGAGTCTTTGATTTTATTGCGGCCGCATCTTTTTGAGCAGTACTTTACCTCATCCCAAACGTTTTGCCATTTTTTACGCCAGCAAAAAGGGCGCTCACACACCGGACATATTTTGGTTGGCAGGTCCGCTTTCTTTATCATGGCAGGTTGTCTAAAAAATTCAGGCTGTCGTCACTTATGGCCTGTTTTTTGCCTTCATCCATCCGATCATAGGTTTTGTACATCATACCAATGCGATGGTTGGATCGGAGTTTTTCGCGATTACGCGCAAGAAAATCCCAGTACAAGTAGTTAAACGGGCAGGCGTCCTCTCCATTTTTCTTTGTTACCTTGTAACGACAATTCTTGCAGTAATTGGACATTTTATTGATGTAGCTGCCGCCGGCAGCATAAGGTTTGCTGGCCAGATACCCCCCATCTGCAAACAGAATCATGCCGGAGACATTGGGAAGTTCGACCCATTCATAAGCATCGGCATACACCGTCAGAAACCATCGATTCACCTGCTTTGGATTAACACCTGCCAGAAGCGCGAAATTACCCAGCACCATCAGGCGCTGAATATGATGGGCATACGCATTTTCCCGTGTTTCCAGCACGCATTGGCGCAGGCAGTTCATTTGGGTGTTGGCTGTCCAGTAAAAATCGGGAAGATCACGTTCAGCCTTAAAAAAATTTTCTTCTGGATATTCCGGCATCTTGAGCCAGTAAATGCCGCGCACATATTCTCTCCAACCAATGATCTGACGGATGAAACCTTCTACCGCATTGAGCGGTGCGTTGCCCTGAACGTAGGCATCTTCAGCAGCGTGCACACATTCCAGAGGTAATAACAAACCGCAATTAAGGTAAAAGCTGATATGCGAGTGATACATCCAAGGTTCACCTTCAATCATCGCATCCTGATAATCTCCAAAATGGCTGAGTCGAGTCTCGATAAACAACTGCAATGCGTTAAATGCCTGATCACGCGTCACGGCGAAATGAAACGGCTTAAGATCGCCAAAGTGATCAGGGAATTGTTCGGCAACAAGATCGATCACTTCATCCGTAATATTATCGATACCGTTGCAATAAGGTTTCGGGACAACGAGCCCATCTTTAGGTGGTTTTCTGTTTTCAGCATCATAATTCCAGCGACCACCAGTCGGGTTTTCACCATCCATTAGAATAAAATATTTCTTTCTTATCTCACGATAAAAATATTCCATTCGCAGTTGTTTTCGATCTTTGGCCCAATCAGTAAACTCTTCTGGCGTGCATAAGAAACGATCATCGGGCCTGATTTCAACGGTGGTGCTAAAATCACTTTCCCATTTCCTGATATCTGCAAGCACTCGGTATTCCCCCGGATGCGTAACAATGACCTGGTCAATGTGATGACGCTGCAATGCACGCCCAACTTCACCACGCAAAGTTCCGGCATTATGTTGGTCATCGATTTTTGTGTATTCCACCTGGTATCCGCGCTCTTTGAGGTTTTCCGCAAAATGACGCATCGCAGAAAATAAAAAAG
>JAIBDK010000201.1 GCA_024679435.1 Gammaproteobacteria bacterium
ACAGAGGTCCTTCCTGGAAGGCGAAAGATGCGTTTTCTGGTTGATAAATTTCAGTGCCGGTAAGGTCTGATGGAAGCAGGTCCGGAGTGAACTGGATTCGGTGAAACTCTCCGTCGAGCAGTTCAGCCAGAGATTTAATGGCTCTGGTTTTAGCGAGACCGGGTGCTCCTTCTACAAGAAGATGGCCGTCAGATAATAACGCAACAATAAGTTGTTTGCTTAGATGAGGTTGGCCGAGAATTTTTTTCTGCAGATCCAGCAACACATTTTGAAATAGTTTATTTAACCCTGTGTTCGGTTTGTGATCGATATGGGCGGCGGTTTGTTCAGGAAAATATGTTGATTCTGTTACCATGTTACGGGATTTTTTGTGAATTATATATGAATGTTTATTTAACTTCGGGTTATGCATAAAATGGGGCATTGTGATCATTTTGCAATCCTTTTGTCCCTTTAGAGTACCCCTGAATAGCGTATAACAATATGAAGAATCTTTTTTCGATACTGATGCTGGGTGCACGGGTCGTTGTGGCATCACTGATCGGCCTGTCGTTGCAACTTTTGATGCTGGTAAAACAACCTGATTTTTTACTTCGAATTCAGGAAAAAATGAAAGACATGGCATCCACGGTGTTTTCCAGCATTGAAATAAATTCCCAGTATCATGTCGGATATAACCTTATAGGTGGAGACAATATCATAGTGCACACTTTATTTGTTCTGGTCGCGTATATAGGCATTCTTTTGATTTTGCTTCCTCTTAGAAAGGTGCGCAATAGATAAAAGGTTTTGTAAATACCAGGTGGCAATGTCTGAAAGACAATGGCGTAATAACCATGGTTATATTTATTTCTGGTTGCAGCTAAGTAAAAGCTGGCGTCGAGACGAAAAGTTGGAGTATATGTTACTGAACGATTTCTGAATTGTGACAGGGGTTTATGGTCAAGGATGTAGTGTGTTCTGTTAAACTCCAGATTCAAAATCAGGATTTCAAAACCCCTTCGATAATATGTCTCAGACTGTTTCCTTACCTCACGATGATTCGCCATTGGTGATTGCTGAAAACTTACACTTTTCATTCAGCGGTCGCCCGATATACAGTGGTCTGAATTTATCTATTCCTGAGGGAAAAATTACCGTGATACTTGGCCCCAGCGGGTGCGGAAAGTCCACTTTTCTGGGACTCCTCGGTGGTCGGCTGCGTCCTGATTCCGGGGTTCTTAAGTTTAACGGGAAGGATATTCCCCGTAGTGGTTCAGGATTGATTGCCATGCGAAGAAAAATGGGGATGCTTTTTCAAAACAGCGCATTATTGACCGATCTCAATGTATTTGAAAACGTCGCTTTTCCGTTTCGGGAGCAAACCGATTTACCTGAAGCAATAATTCGCATTCTGGTGTTAATGAAGCTTGAAATGGTCGGCCTGCGCGGGGCAAGAAACATGATGCCTTCGGAGTTATCCGGTGGAATGTCCCGGCGCGTTTCTCTCGCCAGGGCGATTGCACTGGACCCTGAACTGGTTATGTATGACGAACCCTTTGTCGGATTAGACCCGGTATCTATGGGAGTGATTGTTAAGTTAATTAGTGAATTGAACGATGCTATGGGAATCACTTCTGTGATTGTTACCCATGATGTGGCAGAAGGGTGCAGTATTGCGGATTATGTTTATCTTCTGGATGGTGGTGGTGTGGCCGGGCATGGAAGCCCTGAAGAAATGATGAACAGTGATAATCCCGGGGTGCGTCAGTTCATGCAGGGACTGCCAGATGGCCCAGTCGGCTTTCATTACCCTGCAGCAGATTATATTCTGGATCTCGGAGTTGAAAAATGATCAGTCTGGTTCAGGGACTTGGTCGATGGGGTGTAAGTTTTATCGCCCGTTTGGGAGAAGCCGTGTTGTTTTTATTGGGCGCAATATCTGGCGCGGCCAAAAGCCTGCGTCGTGGCAGGCTGATTATTCAACAGTTGTATTCCATTGGCGTGCTGACGATGCTCATCATAATGGTGTCGGGGCTTTTTGTGGGTATGGTGCTTGGTTTGCAAGGTTATTATCAGCTTGTTAATTTCAGTGCTGAATCAAGTCTTGGGATGGTCGTAGCACTGTTCTTGGTGCGCGAGCTCGGGCCGGTGCTAGCCGCACTTTTGTTCGCAGGCCGCGCAGGTTCGGCGCTTACGGCCGAAATCGGTTTGATGAGAGCCACTGACCAGTTGGCAGCCATGGAGATGATGGCAGTCGACCCGATGCAGCGGGTGGTGGGGCCAAGATTTGTTGCGGGCATTATTGCTATGCCGTTACTCGCTGCAATGTTGAGTGCAATTGGTGTGCTCGGCGGGTATTTAATTGGTCATGGACAGTTTGGAGTGGATCCGGGTGTGTATTGGTCATCCATGCAAAATGGCGTAGATTTTTATGACGATATTCTAAATGGTGTAATAAAGAGTGTTGTTTTTGGTGTGATTGTGGTCTGGGTAGCCCTGTTCGAAGGCTATGTGGCTACTCCAACATCTGAAGGTGTGAGCCGGGCTACGACCCGCACCGTGGTAACTTCTTCTTTGGCAATCCTAGGTGGGGATTATATTTTGACAGCATTAATGTTTGGAGGTTTGTAGATTTATGCATACGAAAAGTATCGAAGTATGGGTCGGGATATTTATGTTACTCGGTGTTTTGGCTCTTGCAATGCTTGCCTTTCAGGTTAGTAATTCCACGGCTGGAGGAGGGCAGACGTACCGAATTGAAGCTCAGTTTGATAACGTGGGCGGATTGACTATTAAGGCGCCGGTTATGATCGGTGGGGTTAAGGTCGGTCGGGTTGGAGATATATGGATTGACAAGGAAGATTATGTCGCCGTGGTCGGGTTGGATATAAATGAAACCTTTGACACTCTGCCGGATGATACTGGAGCATCGGTGCTGACATCAGGATTGCTTGGTGCCCAGTTTGTTGGTCTATCTCCGGGATCTTCTGACTTTTATCTGGAAGATGGTGATATGTTGGAATTTACGCAGTCTGCACTTCAGCTCGAATCTCTGATAAGTCAGTTTATGTTCAATCAGGGAAAAAGTGAAAAAGTGGAAGAATGATAATGAATAAAATTATTACAGTTTTTTCAAGTTTCTCATTGGCAATTTTGCTTGCGATCTGTGTGGGTAATAGTGCCGGTTATGCTGCGGCTAACGACGATCCTGCGTTAGTTATAGATTCCACGGTTAAAAGTTTGTTTGATGAGTTCACCGCATCCAGAGATCGTTTAGAATCAAACAAAGGTGAATTGTTTGTGCTGGTGAATGATATTGCAAGCCCGCTTTTTGACTTTAATTATATCTCTAAGCTGGTGCTCGCGAAGAGCTGGAAAAAAGCGAGTGAGCAACAAAAAACAGATTTTGCACTTGAATTTAAGAGATTGCTTATAGTCACTTATGCGACGGCGCTGTTTCAGTATACCGGTGAGGAGACGATGTCATTTGGTGAAACCGGGTTTCGTGAAAAAAAAGGGGTTCAGTTGGCCAAGGTTAATACCGAGGTGTTTATTAATGAGGGCTCACCTATACCGGTGGTTTACGACATGATTAAAAAAGAGGATGGAGATTGGAAAATTTTCAATCTCACGGTGGGAGATCTCAATATGGTGCTCAATTACCGAAATGTCATACAGTCGTCGATTCAAAGTGATGGTCTTGATGCGTTGATACTTTCAATGAAAGAAAATAATCAAAAACACTATCGTCAGTAACAAACACTATCTACAATATCAAAGGTCAAGCGTGTCTGAGTTGCAAATAACAGGTCAAAAAATATCGCCAAAGGGTGATCTGGTTGCCGAAAAAATTCGTGCGTTGTATGAGCAGTCCCCAATCTTTGGAAGCGCGGATTATGAGATTGACCTTTCTGAAGTCAGAAAATCTGATAGTGCCGGGCTGGCATTGCTGGTTTACTGGTATCGTCAAGCGGGTGATAAAAACGGCAGGATAGTTTTTAAAAACTGTCCGGAAAGTATGATGGAGATTGCTCGCTTAAACGGGCTTGGAGAAATGTTCGTGTCCTGAGTGGAGACTTGCATCGCAATGCGGGCTTGAAATTGTTCAATTCGGCATTATATTTCAATTTGGTTGCTTGACCGCTACTTCTTATAATTTTAAACAGGTTTATTATGGTAACACCCGAAGACATACAAGCATGGATTGCTGAGGGAATGGAAAACAGTGACGTCAAAGTGCAGGGCGATGGCCAGCATTTTGAGGCGGTGATTATCAGTCCGGAATTTATAGGTAAATCTCTCATACAGCGTCACCAGATGGTTTATGGTGTGCTCGGAGAGCGTATGAAATCCCAGATACACGCATTATCTATGAAAACCCTGACTCCAGATGAACTATAATCTGAGACAGGATTTACACTAATCTATTTTTCAAGAGGCAATACATCATGTCGATTCAAGAGCAACTTAAGGAAGTCATTGAAAGCAATGAAGTAATCCTGTTTATGAAAGGATCTCCTGACTTTCCACAATGCGGTTTTTCGGGAAAAACCGCCCAGATGCTTGCGGCCTGTGATGTTCGCTTCGCATCTGTTGATGTGCTTGCAGATCAGTCCGTTAGGGAGGGAATTAAGGAATTCTCCAATTGGCCAACCGTTCCACAACTATATGTTCGAGGAGAATTCATCGGTGGCTGCGATATTATGACTGAAATGTATGAAAGCGGAGAACTTCAGAAAGTACTAAAGCCGGATGAGCAGGAATCCTGATTCGGTTTAGCGTCTATTGCGCTGATGTCTGTTGGAGCCCTGTCTACTAGACCTGCTTCAATTGCTGTGAGCCGTTCCGGCTCGATTATTGCCGCATTGATTTGTCTGCATTTGTTTACATAATGCTATTTAAGTTTTGAGGAGAAACTGACTGTGAGGTTGAAAACCGCGGGTGATTTGATTGCCGAAGCTCAGAAAACGATTTCTTGCGTCGATGTCGAATTTGCCAGAAAAATATATCAAGAACATTCCGAAGTGATAATTCTGGATGTCAGGGAAGAAGAGAGCGCGGCAAAGTCAA
>JAIBDK010000455.1 GCA_024679435.1 Gammaproteobacteria bacterium
GCCGGTCGCAGGATCGCATGGTGTCTTGGAATAATCGCAATTTCCGGCCCCGCCTGGAATCAACTGCCCCAGACTATGCATGACAATCTAACTGGAAGGGTTATTGTATTTGATTTATCTCGTTCCATGAACAGCACAGATATAAAGCCTGATCGATTGACCAGAGCAAAATTCAAACTCAACGATATTATCGTTAACGGAGCCAAAACCCAGCAAGGGTTGGTTGTATTCGCTGGCGATGCCTTTACCGTTTCTCCAATGACAGATGATGTCGATACGCTTATTAACTTAATACCCTCACTTAACGCTGACACTTTACCCGTTCAGGGCAGTCGCAGTGATCTTGGAATTAGTCGCGCAATTTCTTTACTCGAGAATACCGGTTTCAGACAGGGAGAAATAATATTGATTGCCGATGGCGTATCGGATGCAACTCCAGCACTTGCACAAAACGCCAGAGCCAGAGGATATACGGTATCGGTAATGGCCGTGGGAACCTCTCAGGGTGAACCGATCCCGCTGGCTAGTGGTGAATATTTGAAAGATAGCGCCGGAAACATTGTTATTCCCGGTGTAAATAAAGACAAACTATCTGATATAGCCCGCAAGGGTGGCGGAGATTTTACGGCACTGACCTCTGACTCTTCGGACATAAAACTACTCACTGGTGCCGTGGATATCTCAAGTCGGTTAACATCTTCGTTAAAAAATTCAGACAATCCTGATCAGTTTATGACTGAAAAATGGATCGATCAGGGCCCCTGGTTTGCACTGCCACTTTTATTATTTGCATTGCTCAGTTTCCGCAAAGGGTGGCTCTTAGCACTATGTCTGATCGCATTCCCCCTGTCCCCAAAAAGCGCCCATGCTTTTTCCTGGCAGGATCTATGGTCTCGTCCAAATCAACAGGCAGCTCAACATTTCGAGTCACAGGAATGGGACAAAATACCGGGCAATGCATCCCCCGACTGGAAAGCCGCGGCCCGGTATCGAAGCAAAGACTTTCAAGGGGCTATAGAACTATACGAAACAGGCGATCAGGGTGATTCTGCGACCCATTTTAATCTTGGGAACGCACTGGCAAAAAGCAACAAACTGGAACAAGCCATCGCTTCTTACAGTAAAGCTATTCAAATAAATCCCAACCTGGAAAGGGCAAAATACAACCGTGATCTGGTAGAGAAACTGCTGAAAAACCAGCAAGACCAACAATCAAAAAACAGTGAGCAGGGGAACGACAACCAGGAAGGTCAGGAAGGACAGGAAGGACAACACAAGAATAAAGAGAACAATTCTCAATCCAAGGAACAAAATGCGAAAAATGAAAATGGAGAAAACGACTCCGATAGTAACCCTTCCCAAAATCGGGACCCACAGTCGGGTCAGAGAGAACCTGCAAACGCCGAGGAAGCCGAACAGAAAACTTCTGAAAACCAGAACAGCCAGGAAGATAATCAGGCGGCAAGCAACCAACGGGACAACGAAGTTACTGGACAGTCAGGTATATCTGCTGAAACGATGGGCGAACAACAACAGGCCATGGAACAATGGCTAAAGAAAGTACCTGATAATCCGGGTGGTTTACTGCGCAGAAAGTTTGCCCAGCAATACTTCCACAGAGAGCAACAAGAGACTCCGCAAACATGGTAACCAGAAATACGATTCAAGATTCAAACTCTGAAAGGCGATTTCTAGTCAATTTGTTATGGCTGATAGTCCTGACGTTTAGTATTTTGCTTCCCAGAGCTGGATTGACCGCAGTAACGGCCAACCTGGAGCGCGAGCAAATCAGCATGTACGATACGGTTCGACTGATAATCAAATCAGACAACATTGACAAAACAGCGAAACCGGATTTCTCAATACTCAAACAAAATTTTAACGTTCTCGGCACCTCAACCACTCAGAACGTGACAATAATCAATGGCCAACAAAAATCGTCGAGAAACTGGATAAGCGAAATAGAACCTAAATCTGCGGGATCTTTTACTATTCC
>JAIBDK010000442.1 GCA_024679435.1 Gammaproteobacteria bacterium
AACTGCGCGGTTTGTTGCCTCCTAGTGTGGGCACCATGGATCGTCAGATCGCGCGGGTGCTTGCAAATATGCGGCGCAAGGAAAGTCCGATTGAAAAATATATTTTCCTTTCAGCACTCCAGGACCGCAATGAGCGTTTGTTCTATCGTTTAATTATTGAAAACTTTCAGGAAATTGTGCCGCTGATTTATACCCCTACGGTTGGTCAGGCATGCAAAGAATTTGCCAATATATTCAGAACAGAGAAAGGGTTTTACATCACTGCAAATGATAAGGGTCGCATCAGGAGAATTCTTGATAACTGGCCAAATAAGGATGTACGCATTATTGTCATTACAGATGGTGAACGGATTCTCGGGCTAGGGGACCTGGGTGCTAATGGTATGGGTATTCCCATAGGAAAACTCGGTTTGTATTGTGCTTGTGCAGGTATATCTCCAGATCAGACATTGCCAATTATGTTTGATGTCGGGACCAACAATCAGGAATTGCTGGATGATCCGATTTACCTGGGACTTAAACAAAACCGTTTGCGGGGTGATGAGTATTTCGACTTGATGGATGAATTGATTGATGCAGTAACGGATGCCTATCCCGGTGTGCTGGTTCAGTTTGAGGACTTCGCAGCGGACAATGCTTTTAAATTGCTCAACAAGTATCGCGATAATACTTTTTGTTTTAATGATGATATTCAGGGCACCGCTGCCGTTGTGCTGGCCGGTGTTTATGCTTCAACCCGCATTTCAGGTCTCGTATTCAAAGATTTGAAGTTCACCTTTCTTGGCGCGGGTTCAGCGTCTTCAGGCATTGGAGCAATGATTGCTTTGGCTTTAATGGCAGAGGGTTTGAGTTTTGAGGAAGCCCATGCCAGATTATGGTTTTTCAATCGTGGAGGGTTGGTTAACCGTACTCGAGAGAATCTGCCTGACCATATTCAGAATTTTGCGCATGATTTGCCGGATTGTGATTTTTTACAGGGGATTGAACGACATAAACCAGATGTCCTGATAGGAGCAACGGGTTCTCCGGCTACATTCACCCGGGAAATAGTAGAAAAAATGTCGAAGATAAAATCCAGACCAAGTATCTTTGCGCTTTCTAACCCAACCAGTCGCGCAGAATGTACGGCCGAAGAGGTTTATGAATGGAGTGACGGGCGCGCTATTTTTGCCAGTGGCAGTCCTTTTGATGACGTTGTCCATAAAGGTAAAAAATATCGGCCCGCTCAGGGAAATAATTCCTATATATTCCCGGGTGTCGGCCTGGGTATGATTGCCTGTAAAGGTAAAACAATCCCAGAGTCGATTTTTCTCGAATCTGCCAGAGCATTGGCAGATTCGGTTACAGAGGAAGATCTTGAAATGGGTTCTATCTATCCGGAAATCGATGGGATTCGAAGCGTTTCGCTAAAGCTCGCCACGGCGGTAGCAAACTTTGCCTACGATAATAACTTAACCGATGATGAAAAACCCGCAGATATTGAGAACTATATCAGCCAGATGATGTTTGATCCCGACTATTAAAACATGTCGGAACTTCAGATGGGGGCGTGTGTTTGCTGATCTTGAGACCAGGCAAAGGGTTTTTATTTAGTCAAAATAAACCAGATGATCGATGTTTAGTTTAATCCCAAAATCCTCCCCAACGTCATGATTATGGTGAGACGGGACAAGCGACAGAATTTCATTGCCACTGGGCAACACAAGCGTATATAGATAGCTTTCTCCGCGGAAGATTTTTTTACGGATTCGTGCGGTCATTTCACTGTGGTCGTCATGAACGATATCGTCAGGTCTAACCAGAAGTTGTATGGGCTTTCCGGCTTCCTTTTTGTCTCCGGCATAGCCTTCCAGAGTTGCCAGCTCACATTTGATTTTATTATCTTCAGTAAATTCAGCGTCAAGAAAAACGCCGTCGCCGACAAAATTGGCAACGAATCGGGTTGCCGGCTCATGATAAAGATCGTAAGGCGTATCCCACTGTTCAATATGACCTTCGTTCATTACTCCAACTATGTCGCTGAAGGTGAAAGCATCCTGCTGATCGTGAGTCACCATAATGCACGTCGTGCCAATCTCCTTCAGCAGGTCTCGAACTTCCTGACCAAGATTGCCGCGAAGTTCAAGATCAAGGTTCGAAAAGGGCTCATCCATGAGTAGTAGTCCCGGGCGGGGCGCCAGCGCACGAGCCAAAGCGACGCGCTGCTGCTGACCTCCGGACAACTCGTGGGGATAGCGGTTACGATATTTTTCGAGCCTGACATAGTCAAGCATGGTG
>JAIBDK010000409.1 GCA_024679435.1 Gammaproteobacteria bacterium
AATTGAACAAAAACCTAATGTAATTGTGTTTTTTGCAGAAGGTATTTCTGCTCGTACCCTTGATATCTATGATGGTCTGGCCCCGTTATTGACCCCTAATCTTACTGATTTCGCGTCCCTATCGATGGTGGTGAATAACTACTTTAACCATACTTATGCGACATACCGCGGTTTGCAGGGTCAATTGTGTTCTTTTTTTCCAGCCCATGGCGGGCACGGTGGCTGGGATACTCACTACGATGATCTCAATACCATTAATTATTTGTGTCTGAGTAATTTAGTTAATGAAGCAGGTTATGAATCTGTTTTTCTGGATACCCATCGAGCAGATGCCAGCTTTGTAGATGAAATGATGAGACAACTCGGATTCCAGACGGTGATTAACGCCGAAGAGATTGTTGAAAAGTACATCGGTGAGGAACCGCTAAGAAGGGATGCGCTGTCTGATAATCAGTTGATGGAGGGGCTGGTTGGAATTCTGCGGGAAAAGGAATTATCTTCAGAACCCTCATCGCCATTTTTCTTCGGACTATATAATCTTGAAACCCATACGCTCCAGAAAATTCGCAAAGATGGAAAAAAATATCGCGATGGCGATAACTACGTCCTGAACACGATTCATAATTTTGACTATGCCTTTGGGAAATTCTGGGACTATTTTAAACGCTCGAGTTTTTTTGACAATACAATCGTCATTTTTACTTCGGACCACGCTCATTATCCGGATCGGGACTACCGCGAAACAATCAACGACATGGGTGGCATCACGGATAATTATCAACCCTATTTTGTCGATCGTATCCCGCTGGTAATTTATGACCCTTTCCGCAATCTTCCCTCCGATTTTGATGCGAAGTTTGCTTCTTCCATAGACTTTGCCCCTTCCATAGCCCACTGGCTAGGTATCGAGAATCAGGAGAATTCTTTTATAGGTAGTTCGATATTTGATGAAGACAGGGTTAACGGATTATCAATTGCTTCTGCCGACATCGAACACTATCTAATAACTGAACAGGGTATAGAGGCTTCCTCAAAACAGGGCGGCAGCAGTAAGGAATTGAAATTCATAGATTACCTCCTGAGCAGCCTCCGCGAAATTGAGCGTCACGACCGCATTTGGCCGTCAGACTGAAACAAGCTTGCTCCATACTCGACGGAACAATCAGCATTAAACCAAAATTTACCAGTGGTTTCTGAGTTCACGTAGTTTCAGAAAAACAGTTTTCGGGTCAGGGTTTGCACCTATTGCAGGAAACTTCAAGTAAAGCTGCTCCATCACTTCAGGGTTCTGCAAGCGAAAGAAGGTATTGATCTGTTTTTCCTGTCCAATGCTGGTGACCATAGCATCTGCAGGATCCTGATCGAAAGCCTGATCAAGTAAGTCTCTGGCAGCACGGTTGCCGGGTTCACGATCCAGCGTGAATTGCAGATTGTTGTGAAGATAGTCATGGCCGGGGTAGATTAGCGTGTTATCGGTTAGCGTGGCCAGTTGTTTTATGAATGTGTCGTAAAGCTCGTCAGGATGTCCACCGTTATGGCAATTTCCGGCACCGGCGTTAAATAGTGTGTCTCCTGAAAACAACCCTGGATTGTCAGTCCGGGATAACAGACAGACATGACTCATTGTATGGCCCGGGGTGTCCATGGCTTCGAGTTCTACGGTTTTTCCTACCTGTATCACGTCCCCTGCGGATAACCCTCGACTCATTTCTGGAATTGATTTACCTGCACCGTGGTGGGCCAAAACTTTGGCACCGGTAGATTCTATGACCATTCGATTACCGCCGGTATGATCCCCATGTTCGTGGGTGTTGACGATCTGTGTGATGTGCCACCCCTGGGCTTTGGCATAGTCCAGACATTTCTGATGGTCCAGCGGATCGATAGCCAGTGCTTCGCCGGTTTCGGGGCAGGCTATCAGATAATTGAAATTTCGATAGGCATTGCCGGTCCAGATTTGTTTAACAATCATTTTATTTACCGTTTTGTGTCAGATTACCGTTATAGCTGAAGTACAATTGCGAGTCCAGAGAGCGGTTAAGTTGTGATTTAAATTGTTCACGCTGGCCGTCAACACAAACCGTAAAGGTCTTATCGAAACCTAAAATGCAAAAACAGGAAACCCTGGTGCTTCAACAGCTTGGTCAGGAATCAACTATTCCTGAAAGTCCCGAAAAAGCGGTTCTCGAAACGGTGCCTAATCCTCATCCTGGGGATCATTATCTTGTTCGATTTACTGCGCCGGAATTCACATCACTGTGTCCGGTTACCGGCCAGCCGGATTTCGCTCATCTGGTGATTGATTATGTTCCCCGAGAAAAGCTGGTGGAAAGTAAATCGCTGAAATTATTCCTGACCAGTTTTCGCAATCAATGGGATTTCCACGAAGCCTGCACGGTGGGCATAGGTAAGCGGCTGATTCAGGAAATCAGACCTTTATGGCTACGCATCGGGGGATACTGGTATCCACGGGGCGGGATGCCCATCGATGTTTTTTACCAGAGTGGTGAACTACCCAAAGGATTATGGTTACCAGAACAGGGCGTGCCGGGTTATCGTGGCAGAGGCTGAATTTTGGATTTAACGCGCTACTGTCTTAGAAAATTATTAACCCACTTGAAAATGGCAGATGCATGGGTGTTTTTTTCAGCCAG
>JAIBDK010000084.1 GCA_024679435.1 Gammaproteobacteria bacterium
AGTCAGAAAAACAGAGAAACAATGGATTGATCCTGTCACGAACGTAACTAACATGGCGGCCAGCAGTATTGCACGATCCCGATTTTGCATTTTATCTGATTGAAATAAGCGTTTTACTGATTGAACGGGAGTATTGCCGGAAAATTTGAGCCGGTTGGCAGGGATCAAAATTATACGTCATATGTCTGTTTTGCGGATGGGTTTGAGTCGGGCAATCGGATTTCCGTGCGAATTAGTCGTGTGAATTACCATATAATTTATCCAGCTGCTCAATACCGTGATAGTGGTTGTGCAGGTTGTTCAAGGGAAGTACTATTGCCCTGAATTCGGCACAGCCGTTTGCGTCGTTGTGATCCTTCGTTTACGTTTCGTTTTTTCCTTCATTTGATCTGACCGCTACCATGAATAAAGACACTGACTCTGGGTCTGACCCCATATCTCGCCCCGCCGCATCGGCGGAGATCAATCTGGGTATCGATCTTAGTGACCCTGGTCGTTTGCCGGATGCTGCAATTAATCAGGCGGTTGAGCTCATGCAAACCGGGCGTTTGCATCGCTACGGTGAATACAGCGGAACGGAACCCCATGCGGCGTTATTTGAGCGCGAGTTTGCCCGTTATGTCGACTCTCGCTACGCCATTGCTGTTAACTCTGGAGGCTGTGCCATTTTTCTGGCGTTGAAGGTGGCCGGCGTTCAGCCGGGCGACAAGGTTTTAGTAAATGCCTTTAATCTTGCTCCTGTTCCCGGCGCCATTCATCATGCTGGTGCAGACGCGGTTCTTGTGGAAATTGATAGGGACCACAGAATTAGTTTCGATGACCTGAGGCGGCAAGCAGAAACCAGCGGTGCAAAAGTGTTGTTACTGACTCATATGCGTGGACATATCGCCGACATGGATAAAATTACGGCGCTGTGTAGTGAGCTTGGGTTAACATTGATTGAGGATTGCGCGCACACGATGGGTGCAAAATGGAATAGTCGATTTACCGGACGATTCGGGGCATTGGGTTGTTTCAGCACCCAGACTTTTAAACATATTAATTCTGGAGAAGGCGGCATTATTGTTACGGATGATGAAGATATGGCCGCTCAGGCGATTCTGTACTCCGGTAGTTATATGTTGTATGGACAGCACCAAAGTGCTCCCCCCGAATCCGTATTTGAGAAATGGAAAAAGCGAACGCCCAATTTCAGTATGCGGATGTCGAATTTGGTGGCCTGTATCTTACGCCCGCAATTGCAGGAGATGGAACACAGAGGCCATCACTGGAATCAAATTTATCGATGGCTTGAATCTGAATTGAATTCCATCGAAGGAATTGAGGTGCCAAAACGGGAACCCGAGGAGCAGTTTGTCGCCAGTTCGATTCAGTTTCACGTGCACGGTCTGGATAAAAAGCAACTGATGCAGTTTGCAGATCGTTGCACCGCAAGAGGCGTTGCCATCAAATGGTTCGGGCGCAACGAGCCGATGGGTTATACAAGTCAGTATCAACACTGGCAGTATCTGGAGGCCCAGGATCTTCCTGAAACACGGGAAATATTGTCTACTACCTGTGATATGCGTATTCCGCTATCGCTTAGCGAATCCCATTGCGTTACCATCGCCGCCATTATTTTAGACGAACTGTCTTCCTTTAAATCTTAAATCAATAGAATTAATCATGCACTTATCTCGATTTCCCAGGGTTCACCTGGCACACCTTCCTACGCCCCTTGAATTTCTGCCCAATCTTTCGGAGAAGCTGGGAGGACCGAATATTTTTATAAAGCGTGATGATTGCACGGGGCTCGGAACAGGTGGCAACAAAACCCGAAAGCTTGAGTTTCTGATTGCAGATGCCATTGAAAATAAAGCTGAAGTTATCATTACGCAGGGTGCGGTGCAGTCCAATCATGCCCGACAAACCGCCGCAGCTGCGGCTAAAATGGGCATGGCCTGTGAAATTCTTCTGGAAAACCGCACCGAATACACGGATCATGATTACATCGATTCCGGCAACGTTTTCCTGGATCGAATGTTTGGTGCCAATGTGGCTTACTTTCCCAAAGACGCGGATATGGTCGCCGCCATGGAAACGAAAGCAGAAGAAATTAGCGCAGCAGGTAAAAAGCCCTGCATTATTCCCGGCGGTGGATCTAATGCTATTGGGGCATTGGGCTATGTTGACTGCGCTCTGGAAACCCTGACTCAGGCCAATGACCTGGGGTTGGTGATTGATCATTTTGTTACCGCTACCGGCAGTGCAGGCACTCAGGCCGGATTGGTGGTTGGACTTGAAGCAACTAATTCGCAAATCCCATTGTTGGGAATCGGTGTTCGTGCACCAAAGGAAAAACAGGAAGAGAACGTCTATAACCTGGCCTGCAAAACTGCTGAGCACATGGGTATTCCCGGTTGTGTAGCCAGAGAAAAGGTGGTGGCCAACTGTGATTATGTCGGTGAAGGATATGGTCTCCCGACAGATTCGATGATTGAGGCGGTTACCCTGATGGCACACCAGGAGGCTATCCTTATGGACCCTGTTTATTCAGGAAAGGGACTGGCAGGCCTCATAGACTTGATTCGAAAGGGTACGTTTACCCGTGATCAGAACGTGGTATTTTTGCATACCGGCGGAAGTGCGGCGCTGTTTGGTTATATGGATGCCTTCAACTTTGAAAAGTAGCTCTCTCGAATAAAGCACGATCAAATTTCGGCTGGTCGGGGTGAACGCAACCTGGTGCATCTCTGATCCGCCAGTGCGGCTTGCCCTGATTGAATTCGTTAGAATGCTCGTTCTTGCGGTTGTCAGTATCGCCGAATGATGTGAAGCTTATTAAGGGTTAAACAGCAGCCCTTGAAATTGCGCGTCTGGAAATTCTGTTAAAACGCCAGGCCAGCATAGATCCGGTCGTCATCATACCCATGGCAAGACCCCACCATAATCCGATACCCCCCATATTAAACATAAATGCAAGCAGCGACCCACCACCGATCCCTAATACCCAATAACCAAAACTGGCTATCCACAAGGGTGCAACGTTATCTTTCAGTCCTCGCAGGGCTCGAGCAGCGGTAACTTGCAGACCGTCAAATACCTGAAATATGGCCGCAATTGCCAAAAGTTCTGTTGCCAATAGGGAAACGACTTTCGTGCCGCTGTCTTCGT
Source organism: Gammaproteobacteria bacterium (assembly GCA_024679435.1). GTDB lineage: Bacteria > Pseudomonadota > Gammaproteobacteria > Arenicellales > Poriferihabitantaceae > JAIBDK01. Next base: position 3,154 of record JAIBDK010000084.1, read on the forward strand.
GGTCGATGAAAATATCAATGATATAACTGGCGAACCCTAGAGGCACAATTATCATAATAATCAGAAGTATGACACCCAGAGTCATCCCGAGCATTCCGGATCGTCTAGCACCCTGAAGATTGTTTCTGCCTACGCTGTGGGCAACACGAACCATTGTGGCCTCGGCGATTCCCAATGCAACTACAAATGGAATCCCTACCCAGGCCATGACGACTTCGTAGGCCGCCAGCGTTTCGGCGCTGATGATTCCTGAAAGGATGGCAGTGGCTATAAACAGGCCTGCCTCCAGAGAAACCAGTCCGGCTACGGGAAGTCCAAGAACCATGATTTCGCGGCAAATCTGAGGGTCAAAGCGCCAACGTTCTGCGAACACACCATACCCCCTCAGACTCGGCGTTTTGTAAACGTAAAATATAAGAGATACAACCATCAGCCACGAGACGATAGACGTAGCCAGTCCTGCACCGGCAACGCCCATGGCAGCAATGCCGAATCCACCGTTAACCAGAATCAGGGTCAGATAATAATTGACAACTACTGCAACTATAGAAATTATCATTACCACGGTGGGTTTTGATAATGCAGAAACGAAGTTTCTGAAAACCGCAAAAAATAAAACTGCCAGAACCGTGGCGCTGAGGTGATGGAGATAGGGTCCGGCAAGCTCGACCACTAAGGGGTCCTGGCCCGTAGAGGCGAGGACAATATCCAGATTCCAGATCAATACCATGGACGGGATACCAATCAGAGCAGAAATAATCATGCCTTGACGAACTGCCAGTCCAGCTTCTTTCTTGTTTCCAGCTCCTTCAGACTGGGCGCATAAAACGCCAACGATGGAAAGCAGTCCCATCAGTATCACGAGAACTTCGAAGCAAAGGTCTCCGGCAATTCCTACCGCAGCCAGTTCATGATAACCAAGTTTTCCGACAACCATTTTTGTGGTTACGAACATGGCAAATTCGGCAAGATATGCCGCAATTAAAGGCACGGCGATGCGCAGTAAAGCCCTGCTTTCTGGGCCGATGAATTTGGAGATCATGAAGTTGGTGTTAAAGAAAAATTCGCCGAATTGTATCAGGGGGAAATTTTTTGGGCGTACATATCTATTGTGTGAAGCAGCTTTTCTTTGTGAATGGGTTTGCCGAGATGAGAAGTGAACCCTGCCGACAGACAATGTTCTACGTCTTCGACCATGACGCTGGCAGAGAGAGCAATGAGCGGTAATGCTTTTCTAAATTTTCCTGCTTCCCAGTTCCTGATTTTTCTTGCCGCACTAAAACCATCCATAACCGGCATGCGCAAATCCATAATGACAAGGTCAAAGTCGGTTTGCTTTACCATTTCCACGGCTTCCTGGCCGTTCTGCGCATTTGCTACAATATGAGGCGTTTCCCTCAGGTACTCGTTCAATAAAGTCCGAATCAGGATTTCATCCTCCACCAGCAAAATATTCAGAGGGCGTGAAAAGTCTCCATGGAGTGTTGGGAAATCGGACCCTGAGTTCGGATCTTTTACGGGAATTGGCAAGTCGATATCAAACAGAAATGTACTGCCCTCATTTTCCTGGCTTTCCAGAGACAGTTTGCCGCCCATCGCTTCAATAATTTGCTGACAAATTGCCAGCCCTAGTCCGGTTCCCCCATATTTTCGGGTTGTGGATGCATCTTGCTGGACGAAAGCTTCAAAGATTTTTGATTGCATTTTCATGGGAACGCCAATACCGGTGTCAGAAATACAAAATCGAACGCTATTGCTTTGGTCTACATCTGGAGTTGGATAAACAGAGATAACGATTTTTCCTTTAGCAGTGAATTTCAACGCGTTGTCCAATAGATTTCGGATCACTTGCTCGAGACGAAAGTGGTCACCTAACCGTTCAAGCCAAAGAGAGTCTTCAATTTTTAAAATAAGGTCTATACCTTTACTCTCGGCTCTTGAGTAATAGGAAGTCACCAGGCGATCGAGCAATCGTTTTATATTGAAATGCTCCTTGGAAAGCACAAGGTAACCGGATTCAATTTTAGACATGTCGAGAATTCGGTTTATCAGCGCCAACAGACTTTCTCCGGCTGTCACGATCGCATCAATATATTTTCGCTGTTGCGCATTTAAAGATGTTTCCGCCATCATATCGGTCATGCCAATGATGAGGGTCATCGGTGTGCGGATTTCGTGACTAATATTTGCCAGAAAATTAGTTTTCGCCTGGTTGGCGGATTCAGCAATAGCCTGAGCGGCCCGGGCATCATCCCGGGCTTTGGTAATGGCAGTAATATCTCTGGCAATACCCCGATATCCGTCGAAGTTTCCGGCTTTGTCAAACAGACGCTTTGCGTCTATAAGAATATCTTTATGGGTCCCGTCTGGGCGTTCCCATGCGAATTCGAAAGGTCTGATTTCCTCATGGTCTTTGAGTTGTTGGAAATGTTGGTGCCATAAATCTGGGGCACTTAATCGGTTTGACCAAAGCTCCTGCCGGGTTTTTCCTATCATATCGTTCCGTGATATTCCTGCCACTTCCTGATATCGGTCGGAAATGTAGGTGAACCGAAGATCGTTATCCATTTCCCATAAGAAATCTGAAGCGATTTCTGCAAAATCACGAAAGCGTTGTTCGCTAATCCATCTTTCACGCTCCGCTCTGTTAGTATCCGTAATATCTGTTCCGACGCCACGGTAACCCATGAAACCGCCATCCTCACTATATTGAGGCACCGCCTGGGTTTGCAACGTTCTTGTTGTTCCATCATTTTTAGTGAGCTCAAACACCATGGAATAGGGTCGTTTTTTGGATAGATCCTTACCCTGCTTTTCCCATTTTTCAGGGTTGTCGATTTTCCCTCGAAATGCTTCTTCCCGGGTTTTTCCCAGTACTTCAGATTCAGAAATGCCGGTGATTTCTTCAAATCGTTCGGATTGAAAAATAAATTTCAGATCCTTGTCCATTTCCCAAAACCAGTCTGATGCAATTCCAGCAAACTCCCTGAATTTAGCCTCACTGTTTTTAGTATCTGAGATATCAATGCCAATGGAACCAATGCCGATGGGATCTTGTGCAGAATTCCCAACCGGAAATTTAAGCACGCGAAAGGTCCGTGATTGCTCGCCCGAGGATATCTGGTACTCACGTTCTACAGGACTTTGCGTTGCTGTGACCAGCCGCTCATGGGCATATAGCTCCTGGATTATCTCTTCCGGGAGCTCAGAGTCCATCGGTTCTCCGGGGTTGGTGTTGTCAGGGAAACCATATAAGCGTCTCGAAAATTGGCTCGCCCATAACAATTCTCCCTCTGGGCTTTTCAGCAATAATTCTGCAGGACTGTGTTCCATAAATGAAGAAAGCACGGATTCGTTCCGTTTGAGCTTATAAGCAATGCTTCGTTGCCGGCAAAAATAGAAAAGAAGCAGCAGTGCCACCAACAGGGTAATTATCAGCCCAATGACAGCACCATCTCGGAAACGGGTGATGCGGTCTGCCTGTTGGGCCAGCATCATTACGGCTTTCGAATAAGTCTGGTTTGAGAGTGTTTGTACATGATTATAGGCATCAACGGCTCGCGTTCTGGCGACAATCAGGACTTCTCTGGAATATGGTGGAAGCCCGTCTATTCCATTGTTCAGCCAATCGTCGAGATCAGAGGCGACGGGGATCAACAGTGCGTGAATTGAAGCGACACCGAGCAAAGTGTCAAAGTTGTAGGTCTTTCGTAATCTTTCAAGAGACATTTGCAACTTATTTAACGACGCTATTATTTGCTCCTGATGAGTGCTGGAATCTTGCGACAAAGAAGAGTTTAAACGTTCAAGTACGATGGAGAGTTCATGGCTAAGCAAGCTGATTTCCCTTTCTTCTTCGATGATATGAATTGGCAGGGAGTGTTGGATATTATTCAGGGTAACCTGGGTATAAACCAGAGGCGCACCCGCGAGTATGAAAATGCCCAGTGCCAGAGATGTGACAAGTAGTCGATCTCCAGGTGGGATGAGTTTATTCAGAAAGTCCAGCATGGTTACTTTAAGAGTCCTTTTTCCCGATAGAAGCTGGCGATAATTCTTGGATGAGTTTGGGGGTGGCTGTCGGCAAAGATTTCTGTTGCCGTATAGGCAATATAGGATACGTCCGTCTGAATAAGTCCCGCTTCCAGTTCACCGGTTGCGATGCGAAAACTGTTTAGATCATCAGCGTTGGCAGAAGCGAGGCAAAGGGCGAGTAGCGCACTTGCGAGCAAATTATTAACAAACCGAAACCACATTATGTAACTTATTCCGTATTTTTCATCATTGTAGCGGTATTTTCTGATTCAGATAAGTCCAAATGCATGGGCGCTCCTGGTATCGCGTACTTTTTGCCGTGGAGACTTACTTTAATCTGTATTGGGGGTTCTGTTTCCAAAAACCTCCAAGATGCCTGCGCTAATGACCAGAATTGCGCCTATGGCTTCTCGCCAACCGAATGGTTCACCGGCCAGAATGGCGGCACTACCAATTCCGATAACGGCTTCAAGCTGCAGCAAAATTCCAAGGCGGCCGGGATCGACGAACTGTGAACTCCAGTAGAGGCCCCACATGACGGGAATTAAAAACACCAAAGCCATGAGAAAAAACCAGGGAATCAGTTGAATGAGTAAATTCGGTGTCGGCGCAGTGCCGAGTGCTGTCAGTGGAAGAAACGACAACATCAGGGCAAATATCGTGCCAAACAGAAAAAAAGCAAATACCTGCTCGAACACAGAAATCTTGCGGGAGTTTCTGACTCGCATCGCACCGAAGGTGAAAATAATTCCTGAAACCAGTGCCATAAAATCACCGAGATTCAGGGAAAGGGAAAAGTCGCCGCCAGCTCCCAGAATAGTCATTAGACCACCCAGACTAAGAATCAGGGCCAGGGCTCTCCATATTGTAAAACGCCGACCCATTAGACCAACTTCAGCAAGTGTTCCCCATGCGGGCATAACGTAGAAAAGAATTAGTGAGCGGACCACGTCAGTGAGCAGCAGACTTTCGCAATACAGCACAAAAGCAATGCCAATCAGTATGCCGGTTTTGTACTGCCCGAATCCCGTTGGCTGGTTCCTGAACATTCTTCTAGCTGCAAATGGAAGCATGATCAAAAGCGGAGCAATGAATTGACTGAGGGTTACCCAGGCGGGATCAAGACCATAGCTTTCAAAGGCCCGGAGTGGAATCCAGAATAAACCCCATATTGCCGCTGACATGGCAACGACAATTTCGGGGTGGTCAGTCAATCTGAGAAATCTGAGCATCACGTGATTAAATGGTTGATTTCAGTACTGAAATACAGCGTTCAACATCATTAGAATCGTTATAGAGATGGCAAGATATTCGTAATCGCCCAA
>JAIBDK010000205.1 GCA_024679435.1 Gammaproteobacteria bacterium
ATTTCGCGCTGGTCGCAGATGAAACTATTACGGGTGTCTGGGGCAATGATCCCTTGTACAGCATGGGTGAAATTGACGACCTGGTGAATGTGGGTCTGAATTATCTGGTCACCGTGGGCGATATCAGCAGTTTCCCCGGATTCGATGCTGATCCCGTACTCAATAATGCTACATTTACCATTCGCATAACACCTAAAGTTGAAACAATAGCTACGCCTGATCCATTGTACGTTGGCGTGACACCCAATCCGTTACTGGATGGTTCGTATACCTCACAGGATGCCATAATAAGCCTGGCACCTGCCCCGGACTTTGTGATAGGCGACCTGTTGACGGTGACCGTGTCTGATGTTGATCTGAACACTAACCCTGCTGCTATCGACACGGCATTGGTGGTTGATGTTTCTACTAGTGATGGTTCAGTGGCAGCTGTTACGGGACTAGAAATTACTGAAAATGCGATTGACAGCGGTGTGTTTACAGCAGTCCTGCCCGCCCAGTTCAGTAATGTTGCAGCCGGTGTGACAGTAACCGTTACCTATACGGATGTGGTAGACGGTCTCGGCGGTGCTAATGTACTTAAAACTGCTGATTCAACAGCGATTGCTGTACCTTTATCCTATGGCACGATTCAATTTGACCCGGTTGCTTACAAAGCTTCAGAAAAAGACGGCTCGGTTGAACTCACCATCACGCGTACTGATGGTACGGATGGTGTTGTGGAGGTTTCATACCAGACGATCTCTGGCACGGCGATCGCTAATGAGGATTACATTCCCGATAGTGATAATATCCGGTTTATGGATGGTGAGGTAACCAGGACGATCACCATTTTCCTGATAGACGATTTAGTTGATGAGCCTGATAAATCGTTTACGGTTCTGCTGAGTAACACTCGGGATGGTGCGACACTTGGTGCTGAAGACACTGCAACGATTACTCTTACAGACCGCAATGGCAGTAGCAGCGGATGCTCGCTCTCCTACAACCCGGACGGTAAAATCGATCCCCTGCTGCCTGGAATAGTCCTTATCAGTCTGATCTACCTGGGATGGAGATCAAGAAGAAATAATGCCAGGTAAGTAAATACCAATAGTTCGATGTTAAAAACCCCACTGTCATGGTGGGGTTTTTTTTAATGAGCATGATGACGAAACAATTTGAGCCTAACCCGTATGTCTGTTGCCTATCCCGGAGACTCCTCGTAATGGATTTGCTGCATGAAATCGGTTTGAAACATAAAGCAGGGTGCTATTTCAATTACCGTTTTGTGCTGGCAATCCTGGCTGGCTTATTAGCGGCCTGGGTGATCCATGGTTGGGTGCAGCCTTACCCATCACATGTTGAATTTAACTGGCTGCAATTACTGTCGCTGATTATCTGGCAGCCGCTGCTTGAAGAAGTACTTTTTCGCGGCATTATTCAAGGACAGCTTGCCGAACATGAATGGGGTAAACGCTCGTGCTTGAATATCAGCAGTGCCAACGTCGCAACGTCAGTATTGTTTGTTGCGATGCATATGGTTAACACGTTGCCATGGTATGCACTGACCATATTTGCGCCTTCACTGGTTTTAGGTTATTTCCGTGACTACTGCGACAGTATTTACCCATGTATTGTTATCCATGGCGCCTTCAATGCGATGCTTTTTGCGGGATTAATTTTGAGTGGCAATATGACTTTGCCAACAATGTTTGTAATCAGTAATCTTCAAAGTATTCAGTGATTAAGCAGGGAGCTGAATGAGATTTATGGCATTTTACTTTTGTTGACCGATAGGGCCGATAATCTTTCACACTCTTCATTTACAGCGGTAACCCCGTCACCCCGTTAAGCGACTGAATACTTCAGTTGCTAATCCATCTCATCTAACAATTTCAGCTCCATGTGTTCACCCGTGCCGATGTGTTCGAGTACATCGAAGTATTTTACAATCGGAAACGACGGCATGGTCATCTTGGAAATATCGGCCCAGTCGAGTTCGAACAGACGACAACCGGTCTTTATGAAACCGTCCACTAAAACGGCGCCAGACCAAAGTGCCCACAGCAGACAGTAGAAATACAACTATTTCAATGCCTACTCCCCCTGGTGCAAAACCACAAAGTTAGTTTCAGTCGTGTATAGGTTGATGCCTTTTGATCTATGTCATATAGAAATAACAGGTGCTGGGGTAGCTTGAGTTTTTAGCAACAAAGCTAGCGTTAGCCATGTACATTAAAAAAGGGTTTATTATTTCTGCAGGTGCCGTATTGGCTGTTCTCCTCAGCATCGACCCGGCCGCCGCCGGAAAGAATTCCGGTGGGGAAAATAAGGTTAGCAATTCGGCATTGGATTTTAACGAACAAACTCATCTGGAGTTTATGTGTGAGGAGGAAAAACTTGCCCGGGATGTCTATATCACACTCGGCGCCAAATTCCTGGACTCCACTACCTTTGGACAGATCGACGATTCGGAAGAAAGACATAAATGCGCCGTTACTGACATGCTCAAAAAATATGGTATTCCCAGTCCCAGCACAAATGACAACGTTGGCGCTTTCACAGGTGAGGCCTATGGTTGGTATTTTACTAAAAAGTACAAGGCATTGGTTGAGCGGGGTTCAGTTTCAGAACTGGATGCCCTGTATGTCGGGGGTTTCATTGAAGAGCTCGACATGGTGGACATCAATCAGTGCCCGCAGGTAATCGTTGAAACTGATAATGGTATAAATGATGTTTCCGAATGCGGAAAGATCTATACCGATAAGGCTGACATCCAGCGCCTCTACGGGTCTTTGCTTGAAGGCTCGAAAAATCATCTACGGGCCTATGTCAAAAGTATCGAGAAACAAATAGGTGAGGGAAACTACATGGCCCAGGTGTTGACCCAGGAAGAAGTAGATATCATCCTTGGGCGCTGAAAATACACTGCATGGCATCATCTGATCACTCAGAGTATGGGTGTTTTTACTTGGGAATAGCGCCTGAAGAAATCATTATCGCGTTAAGAGAATCAGCCACCGTAAAAAGAAACATTAAAAAATTGTTTGCCTGATATTCATTGGTGAATCGGTCAAAACAGGATGTTTTTACTTCGTGGATGTCCTGAGTCAGAGTTCGGGACGCGTTACTTGATTCACCGAATCTCCGGATTTCGGGTACACCCGCAGGAATTAAGTATTCGTGTTTCCAAAATCATAGATTTCTTGTTGAGTTTCCGCCGGAGCAGAGTCCGAGATTAGCCGATTCGTCTGGATTGACCTGGTGATGATCTCGGCAATTTGTCTTAGATGATTGGCTCGCACGCCAGTCTTTTTCCCATACCTCGTCCTGATAGCCTGATTCACCGAATTTACGGTGCCAGAATCAATAAGGCTCATATCCTTATCCGAGGATTTGTCTAAACCAGCCTCGATCCATTCCACTACCTGGCACAAAGATTTGTTATTCAGCAACTCGAGTGCAGCGATAATGTCTTCGGCTTCTACGGCCTGTGAAAAGACTGACCGGGGATGAAACTCTTTCAATTGAGCATCTATACTCGTGGGAGAATCCGAAAGCTGTTTCCAGAAACCGCTCAACTTCGCCTTCTGAAACACCACCTGATACTCGTTATTTCGCTTCAGGACATGGCTGTAAAGTCCACGCAGGTTGTTAAACCGATTACCGTCAATGTCGAAAATATTGATTTCCATATTTTGCATACGGCCGGAATCATAGAGAGCATTCACCGCCTCGGTAAACTGTTTTTTGAAGTTGACGGGGTTGTAGTCGACAACACCACAGGCAATATCTGAGATCATCCTCTCGGCGAGTAACAATAGAGTAACCGGGTTTGTAACACTGCGATCATCAATCAAGGAAGAAAGCATCACATCAAAAACCTGTCGTGCATCATCGTCATCAAGCTGATAGTAACGATCTTTATCAAGATACAAATCATAATTCTGTTCGCTTAACCAGCAATCGAATTCGCCGACAAAGTCTTCCTTAACGTAATAGCCATTGCTGACGATACTGAACAACCCGTTTAGCGAGATCTGGTCCAGACGATAAAAAACGGTATCCAGCAGTAATTTGGACTTCGGGTTTATAACGCCAGATTGTCGATCTTCGAAATAGCCGATATCCGCAAGAAACTTGAATCCTTTGGTGGTGTTGTGATCCCGGTTTAGCAATCCTTCGCGATCCTTTTTATCAACCAGATACCTGGTAACCAAAATTATGACCGAAATCAGGGACATCAGATACGTGAAAGCCAGGTTTCTGGAAAACTTTAATTTACCGCTATTATGGCGGTAAACATATTCGTACAGTTGGAACGCTTCAGTAATAATTCTGATGTTTTTAACCGATACTTCATCAAGCAATCTATCAAGTGCCGAGAGATTTTCTTTTACTATGGAACGTAAAAAAAATCTTGAAGCCTTACTACCATAGTCCACTAAATCGAGTGAGACCTCGATTATCTTCTGAAAATCATTATCGAAGTGGTAGATATGGCGGATCGTTTTTTCCCTGGCGCTGGAAAACGGAAAAATAGATTCAGATCGCAATTCATCAATATTACCGATCAAGATGCATTTTACATTTTTGTGTTCTACCAGCCGGTTAACATAGGACAGACACAAGTCGAGATCCCCATTCCATCGCTCCAGGTCATCCAGGCAAACAACCACTGAACACTTCGTATTCCTTCCGCTTGAAACCGAAATTGGTCGAGAGTCCCTCAAAACACATTCTGTTCCTTCCGTTTCATTTTCAATCGTTGAACCTGAATCGATTTCACCAGTTACAAAACTCATGTCTCCGGCTGAACTGTTGGCCTCCAGTTGAGCGTCGATTTCCAAATCGATTTCATCGAACGTACTCAAACCATAAAGAGAAGCGTAAACAAAGTTTGTCGCAGCCCGCTCTGGAATAAGCGAATTTAAGACGAAATGTGTTTTCCCAACGCCCCAGGCGCCATCGATCATAATCGCATA
>JAIBDK010000441.1 GCA_024679435.1 Gammaproteobacteria bacterium
CAGCGCAGTACCTATATTAGGTAAGATGACATATCTGAATGTCTGGATCCCGTTTGCGCCTAAATCCATAGACGCATTGATGAGCGAGGCGGATGTCCGTCTAAACCGGGCTACGGCGTTATTGTAAACGACTACCACGCAGAACGTTGCATGACCGAGAACGATGGTCCATACAGAAAAAGGTATTTCTGCCAGACTGAATGCAGAGCGAAGGGCAATGCCGGTAATGATCCCCGGAAGGGCGATAGGCAGAATCACCATCAGAGAAATTGTTTCCCGCCCGAAAAATTTGCTCCTGGAAATAGCTGCAGCGCAAAGTGTGCCAAGTATCATTGCGATCAGCGTTGACAATGATGCAACGCCAACCGAAAGTTTTAACGCCTGCCAGACATCAGGCCGATTCCAGGTGACTTCAAACCACTTAAGTGTCAGGCCTGGGGGAGGCCACTGATAGCTTTTTTCTTCGGTGGTGAAGGCATAGACGAAAATCAGGAGTATCGGTAGATGCAAAAACAACAAGCCTGCGCATGCCGCAAACTTAAGTGACAATGGTGAGCGGGGTTGGGTTATCATAATGCTTCAAATGCCCCCTGACGCTTAGCCATCCATAAATAAAAGCCCATAACTACGATTGGTACGATGGTGAAAGCTGCGGCCAGAGGTATGTTTCCAGCGGTGCCCTGGTGGGCGTATACGGCCTGGCCGATAAAAAGCCTCGACGAGCCGATAATTTGAGGAATAATATAGTCACCCAAGGTGAGAGAGAAGGTGAAAATTGAGCCTGCAATTAGGCCGGGCAGGGCGAGAGGTAAAATTACGTGACGGAACGTTTTTTTTGGTTTGGCTCCCAAATCAGCAGATGCTTCCAGCAAATTGGAAGGGACTCTTTCAAGAGCAGCCTGAAGGGGTAAAATCATAAATGGCAGCCAGACGTAAAGGAATACTATGCAAGTGCCAAGATAGCTTACCGACAGGGAATTACCGCCGATAACGGGGATCGATAATACGGCGTCAAGTAGCCAGCTTAGATGTAGATTGGCAAACACCCAGTTCAAAATTCCTTCTTTGGCAAGTATGAGTTTCCAGGCATAAATTTTCACCAAATAGCTGGACCACAACGGCAACATAATGCCAAGGTAGAATATCGCTTTCCATTTTCCTCGGGCATATCGGGCGGCGTAATATGCAATCGGAAACGCAACGATTGCGGCAGAAAGAGTCACGACAATGGCTGTGGTGATCGTTCTTACGATAATATCGAGGTTAGCTGGATGAAGCAGTTCTCCATAGGTTTTGAAGGTAAATTCACGTTTCACCAGACCAGTAAATTCATCAATTGAAAAAAAGCTTTGCACCAGCAAGGCGATTAAAGAACCGACATACACCACCCCCAACCAGAGCACCGGTGGCAACAGCAAAAGGAAAAGAAACATTTTTGGGTTGCGCCAGATGGCATCCGACAGCTTTCCCGTTAAAGTGCGCTTGCTTAGAAGCTTTGAATCAATGACGTCGTTCATTCTTCCCCAGCCAGGAGTCGCACGTCATTGGGATTCCAGGTGATATGAACGTTATCGTCCGGGTTTGGTAAAACCCCAAACGACGGCACCAGGGACTGTATTCGCAGGCCGTCTGCTTCAAGGGTAATTCGGGTCGAGTTTCCGAGGTAGTTTAAACTCAGAACTGTGGCCGGTGTGCCGCCGGATTCGACAATGCGGACGGCTTCGGGTCGCAGACTAGCCCATTGATCCGGACTAGAGTAGAGTTGATCCAGGGGGCCGATCTGAGAGTGGGGCACGGTACTAAAAAACGCTGCCGGTAAAACATTGGATGAGCCAACAAAATCCGCGACAAACCGCGTATTTGGTCGATTATAGATGTTATGGGGCGAATCCACCTGAATAACTCTTCCCTGATTGAAAATTGCAATACGGTCTGCCATAGAGAGGGCTTCGCCCTGGTCATGGGTAACAAAGATAAAGGTGATGCCGAGTGTTTTTTGGAGGGTTTTCAGTTCTTCCTGCATTTGTTCCCTTAGCTTTAAGTCCAGCGCTCCGAGCGGCTCATCCAGCAGCAGTACTTTAGGTTTGTTTACTATGGCTCTTGCAAGGGCAACGCGTTGACGTTGGCCGCCAGACAACTCTGACGGCTTTCGGGTTCCATAATCCGGCAAACGCACCAGATCCAATGCTTCTTTGGCAGCCATATAGCGTTGCTTTTTGTCATGTCCTCGAACCATTAAGCCGTAGGCAACATTGTTAAGAACATTTAGATGAGGAAACAATGCGTAGTCCTGAAAAACAGTGTTTACCGTTCTGCGGTA
>JAIBDK010000138.1 GCA_024679435.1 Gammaproteobacteria bacterium
AATTCGTAAATGGTGGGAGAGTTCCAACAACAACTTTAGCACCCGCCGCGTTTCCCGCATTGATCATGGATTGCAAATTAGAGACCGAAATGAAGCAATCGAGTCTGACCCCTTTGTCTTTGCGTGTTAACCTCAAGTCTATCAACAATTACCCCAACTTTTACTGGGTCAGATATTTGTGCAAAACGCGGATCAAATTACGCTGCAAATTAACATCATAGTGGATTGATGTGTGGTACCGAGGGTCGGATTCGAACCGACACTGGGTTGCCCCAACCAGATTTTGAATCTAGCGCGTCTACCAATTTCGCCACCCCGGCACGGGCTCGTAAGATATAGGCTTTTCCTCGATGATGCAAGGAATTATCTTTCGTACAGGGCCAGTTTTTGCATACAATTCGGTGTTTACCGAATAGCCCTCAGGTTACCTCCCCCACATCATGGATATTCAGGATTTTGACTATCAATTGCCAGTTGAACTGATTGCTCAGTATCCGCTGGCGAATAGAACCGGCAGTCGTTTGCTGTGTGTCGGTCATGGGGTGGAAAATTTCCAGGATCTGGAGTTTTCACAGCTCACCCAATTGCTCAAACCGGGAGATTTGCTGGTGGTCAATAACACCCGGGTTCTTCCTGCGAGAATGATGGCTTACAAGTCCACCGGTGGAAAAGTGGAAATCATGCTGGAAAGGTTGCTCGATGCGCATAACGCGCTGGTATTGCTGGGTGCCAACAAGCCGGTTAAAACCGGCCAGATCGTTGAAGTAGAGAATCACAAAGTTGAGGTTGTCGACCGGGTCGGTCAATTTTTTCATATCAGAACGGACGCTGAGGTCGGTCTGTCCGGATTGTTTGAGCAGTTTGGCAAACTACCGTTGCCTCCTTATATTCGTCGTGATGTCGACAAACAGGATGAACAACGATATCAGACCGTATATTCAAAATTACCCGGTGCCGTTGCTGCGCCAACCGCCGGCCTTCACTTTGATCAGGTGCTACTCAACAGTCTTGAGGAAAAGGGCGTGAATTTCTGCGAAGTGACGCTGCATGTTGGAGCAGGTACCTTCCAGCCTGTTAAAGCAGATAAAATCGAAAATCACAAAATGCACCGGGAACAGGTAACCGTTAGCGAGCAGGCCTGCGCTAAAATGACAGATACAAAAAAACGGGGCGGGCGCATTGTCGCAGTAGGGACTACTGTAGTCAGAGCACTGGAGAGCGCCGCCCAATCAGGGGTATTGAAGCCGTGCAGTGTGGACACAAATTTGTTTATCACGCCCGGTTATGAGTTCAACGTAGTGGATGTCTTGATTACCAACTTTCACCTTCCAAAATCGACGTTGCTGATGATGGTCAGTGCGTTTGCAGGGTATGAGAGAATGATGAGGGCATACCGATACGCTATCGATAGTGAGTATCGGTTTTTCAGTTATGGAGATGCAATGTTTGTAGAGAAGAAGAAATAATAATGCAATTTGATGTGAAATCGACATCGGGAAAATCCCGCAGAGGTGAAATCACTTTTAAACGTGGATCGATCTCCACGCCGGCTTTTATGCCGGTTGGCACCAGCGCGACAGTGAAGTCACTGACTCCGGAGGAGGTCTCGTCCACGGGTGCCCAGATTATTCTCGGTAATACTTTTCATCTAATGCTTCGGCCGGGGATGGAGGTGATTAAGGCCCATGGATCACTGCATGAATTTATGCACTGGGATAAACCGATTCTTACTGATTCTGGCGGATTTCAGGTCTGGAGCCTGAAGGATCTGCGCAAACTTGACGAAAAGGGCGTGGTCTTTAGGTCTCCCGTAGACGGTAGCAAGATATTTCTGGGGCCTGAAGAATCCATGGACATTCAGAAAACCCTGGATTCCGACATCGTAATGGCGTTTGATGAATGCACTACCTGGCCAGCGGACCGCGATCATGTCGCCCAGTCCATGGCGCTTTCAGCTCGGTGGGCGGCAAGATGTGCGCAAAGTTATAGTGGAAACGGGACGTTATTTGGAATTATTCAGGGTGGCATGCATGAAGATCTCCGACTGGAGTCTCTGGAAAGGCTGACGGATATCGGTTTTGAGGGCTATGCCATTGGTGGATTATCCGTCGGAGAGCCCAAGGAGGAAATGCTTCGGGTAATTTCTGAAATTGTTCATAAAATGCCAAATGAAAAGCCCCGCTACCTAATGGGTGTCGGAACTCCCCGGGATTTGGTGGATGGCGTGCTCCACGGCGTCGATATGTTCGACTGTGTCCTGCCGACCCGAAACGCTCGAAATGGCTGGTTTTACACCAGCTTCGGTGTGGTTAAGATCCGCAATAGCCAGTATCAACTTGATACCGGTCCTATTGACCCGGAATGCAGTTGTTATACCTGCAAGAATTACAGTCGATCGTATTTGCGTCACTTACACCAGCAAAATGAAATTCTTGGCGCCAGGTTAGGTTCGCTGCATAATGTTCATTACTATCAAAATTTGATGCGTAGAATAAGGGTGAGCATCGAAGCAGACAGTTACGAGGATTTTGCAAATTCGTTTGCAGGTTAACCATTTACAGGTTAACAGGGGTTTGATTAAAACCGGGTCAAACGCGATTGAGCACGATAATGATGGGTCTTGTTTAAACCAGCGGCATTTGATTTTGTTAAACTTTACGCACTGCCAACAGCATTTAACCAGTTATGCGTCGCCACCTGTCATAATTCATGTATAAAACCGCGGTTCAATTTGTTCTATTGGTATTGTCCTGTTTTTTTGTGGCGGTTCCAGCGTTTCCCCAGGCCACTGAAAAATTTCAGCAGGGAATCAATGCGTTTGCTGTTGGTGACTATCAAACTGCGGCTGATATATGGTTGGTCGAAGCCTATGAAGGCTCCCCAGACGCGCAGTTTAACCTCGGAGTCATGTATATCGAAGGTAAGGGGGTTCCTCAAAACCGTGATGATGCATTATTCTGGTTTATTAAGGCGGCGGAAAACGATCACATTCAGGCTCAGTACAATCTTGGGCATCTGTATTTTGAAGATAACGATAATCCCGAATCTCTTAAGAAAGGAGCGGCATGGTGGCGCCGGTCTTCATTGCAGGGGTTCAGTATTGCACAGTTCAATTACGCCCGGGCTGTGTTTTATGGGTTCGGCGTAGAACAAAATCTTCCCGAAGCGCTCTACTGGTTGGAGCAAAGTGCCGCTTCTGGTGAAGATGTGGCATTACGATTTCTTGACGCGCAAAAGGACGCTTTTGCCGGTGTGGTTGCCGATCGTGGGCCTATGGATACTCTGGAGTTATCGACGGTGATTGCCCAGTCAGAACAAGCCGAGAACCACATGCCCGTGTCACAGGCCGGATTAGGGGATGGTGCCGCATCTGCTCCACAAGCTGTGTCGCAACCAGATACTACCACCTCATCAGAGACGGTGTTGCCCTATCATGTAACCGTTACCGGGCAGCACGCCATTATTTTTTCCGCTCCTGGTGACCTTTCCCCTGTTTTGCTGGAAGTCAAAACAGATGTATTTCCCGAATTTTTGCTGCGTGTGGTTGCGGTTTCCGGTGAATGGCTTGAAGTTAATGTGCCTGGGGGTTTTCCCGTGTGGATTGGCAAAGACAGAACGCGGGTTCAGGGGAGACTTGTTGAAGTAACCAAGGCCAAACAACTTTATGCGCGCGACCGGGTAAGTGGTGAAACAACCCGCTTGAAGGAAGTTTCCGGTAACACTAAATTGATGATGCTGGATGAAATGGCCACATTTTACAAGGTTCTGGCGCCGCAAGAACTCACTGGTTGGATAAACAAAAGTCAGGTTACCAGACCGTCTGCTGCAGAGATCGATCTTGCCAGGCAATGGCAGGATTTGGTTATATTAAGAAAATCAGCCCCGGCACTATCCAGTGCCCCAGAACCGGGAAGCGGTGAAGATGATGGTGTTGATAACAATCCTGTTGATGGCGTATTGCCGACTGTCGCTGTCGAGTCTGGTGAGCTGCCGGGCGATCAATCTGTCAGTTCTCAAACCGAGTCTGTGGCCCGGGCGAATCCATCATCTCTGACGGTAGATGAATTCGTAACTCAACTGGAGAATCGGGTTGGGATTGCTCTGGAAGTTGAGCCGCACAACCAGAAACCTCGAGTGCATAATGACAATCAGTGGTTATTCAGTCGAAACGCCGAGCATTTTACTTTGCAACTGTTCAGAATCAAGGATCGGGATAAAGCGCTGATTTTGTATGAAGAAGTTAAAAATAGTGGCCAGTTGTTCTCCACAGTGACTGAGGGTACGCGTTGGTATTTTGTTTTGCTGGGAGACTTCGAGTCGCAAACTGCGGTCCTGGAAAAACTTATGGAACTTCCCAACTGGGCGCGACTTGGAGCGGTTAAATCTTTTAGTATTCTTCAGGCACAGCGCTGTGAAAAGGTTTTTTATCTGGCAAATTATGAGCGTGTGGATCTGGATCAGAACTGCCGCACATAATTAAAATTATGCGCATAGTAAGAAATTTTGATGTGTAATTACCAGGGTACCTTATATACAATCTGTCAGTTATATAATGCTTGCCATTTGCGGCAAAATTTTTCATCTGGAGCCCTAAAATGTTTGATAAAACGAAGTCTATAGCGGAATACGATCCTGAGTTATGGGAGGCTATTCAAAAGGAAGAAAAACGTCAGGAAGAGCATATAGAGCTTATCGCATCCGAAAACTTTGTCAGCCCGAGGGTTCTTGAGGCTCAGGGATCGGTTCTGACTAATAAATATGCCGAAGGCTATCCCGGTAAGCGGTACTACGGTGGCTGCGAATTCGTTGATATCGCAGAGTCTTTGGCCATTGAAAGAGCTAAAGAGCTGTTCGGGGCGCATTATGTTAATGTCCAGCCACATTCCGGTTCTTCAGCTAATTCAGCAGTGTATATGGCGTTGTGTGAGCCCGGGGATACCATACTTGGCATGAGTCTGGCTCATGGTGGGCATCTGACCCACGGTGCGTCCGTCAGTTTTTCGGGGAAAATTTATAACGCGGTGCAGTATGGATTGAATGCTGAAACGGGTGAAGTGGATTATGATCAAGTTGAAGCTTTGGCTAAAGAGCACAAGCCTAAAATGATTATTGCGGGCTTTTCTGCCTATTCACGCATCATGGACTGGAATCGTTTTCGCGAAATTGCTGACATGGTTGGCGCCTATTTGTTCGTGGATATGGCTCACGTAGCCGGTCTCGTGGCAGTGGGGCTTTACCCGAACCCGGTCAATATCGCAGACGTTACCACCACCACTACTCACAAAACTTTGCGAGGCGCGCGCGGTGGTATGATTTTAGCCAAAGAAAATGATGCCGTTACCAAAAAACTGAATTCGATGGTTTTTCCCGGCAGCCAGGGTGGTCCTCTGATGCATGTGATAGCCGGTAAGGCGATGGCATTTAAGGAAGCGCTTGATCCTTCATTTAAAGATTATCAGCAACAGGTCCTGGATAACGCTAAAGCCATGGTGGAAGTTTTTCTGGATAGGGGCTTCGATATTGTATCCGGCGGCACGGATAATCACCTGTTCCTGCTTGATCTGATCAAAAAAGGGGTCACCGGAAAAGACGCAGATGCGGCGTTGGGACGTTCTAATATTACGGTGAATAAAAACAGCGTTCCAAATGATCCTCAATCACCATTTGTAACCAGTGGCTTGAGAATTGGCACTCCCGCTATGACCTCGCGTGGTTTTGGTGTAGAAGAATCAAAGCAGATTACTACCTGGATCTGTGATGTGCTGGATAATCTTGGTGATCAGTCGGTGGAAGCTGAAGTTAAGAATAAAGTCGTTGAGTTGTGTAGTCGTTTTCCGCTTTATGCCGACGTGAGATGACCTTTTTTCTTTTAGACATAGAACGGCCCTTCGGGGCCGTTTTTATTTTGCCGCTTGTCATCGTCTGATGCCGCCAGAAAACGTCTAGTTCCGAATCCCGCCAGATTTCTTCTGATGTAGATGTATACTTCCGCCATGGAAATAGACTTCGATACCTGCTATGAGGCAGTAAAAACTCGAAATACAGATTATGACGGTGTGTTTTATACCGGGGTGAGTAGTACCGGAATTTTCTGCAGACCGGTTTGCCCTGCGGTAACTCCAAAGCCAGAAAACTGTGATTTCTATCCATCCGCCGCCGCCGCTCTGCAGGCCGGCTATCGCCCTTGTTTGCGTTGTCGTCCTGAAACCGCACCTTCTAGTCCCGCCTGGAACGGTGTGCGAACCACTGTAAAAAGAGCGCTCGAACTGATTGATCTTGGTGCGCTTGATCAACAAAGTGTGAGTGATCTCGCCGATCGACTTGGTGTCAGTGACCGCTATTTAAGACAGTTGTTTTCCAGGTATGTCGGTGCCAGTCCAAAAGTCGTGGCCAGATCAAGACGGGTTTTAATGGCGAAAAAACTGATCACTGATAGCTCAGACAGCATGACTGATATTGCGCTCAAGGCGGGGTTCAGTAGTGTCCGTCAGTTC
>JAIBDK010000393.1 GCA_024679435.1 Gammaproteobacteria bacterium
CCAATGCATGGCCGCTCGATCAGATGGAAGATTTGCTGGAAACTCTGATGGAGTTTGATCGAATCTCTAAAAGACTGTAATCGCTAATTGGCTGAATACTTGGGTCTGGCATCAGCGTAATCAATCGTCAGGCCTTAGATTGCTGATTAGTGGTAAGGACTATTTCAGGTAGGATAGGGTTCAGGTAGGGTCGGGTTTCTAATTTTTTATTGTAAATGAAGGTAAAAAGTGAGTTTGAATTTAAAGATTAAAGATGTGCAGGCGCGAGAAATTCTGGATTCCCGGGGCAATCCAACCATTGCCGCGGAAGTATTGCTTGACGGTGGTGCCTGTGGTTCTGCGGCGGTGCCCTCTGGGGCATCAACGGGTTCCCTTGAAGCGCTGGAGTTAAGAGACGGTGATAAAGCTCGATATTTTGGCAAGGGCGTGCTGAATGCTGTCGCCAATCTGAATGGCCCTATTCGTGATGGTCTGCTTGGGAAGGATGCTGAAGATCTGAGTTCTGTAGATCACTTAATGATTGAAATGGATGGGACAGATAACAAAAGTAATTTAGGTGCAAATGCTTTGCTTGGCGCTTCTTTGGCCGTAGCGCACGCAGGAGCCAATGCCCAGCAAATTCCCCTGTTTGAGCATCTTGGGAATCTGTATGGTAACACTGAGTTTAATTTGCCGGTTCCGCAAATGAACATAATCAATGGAGGGGCTCACGCCGACAATGCCATTGATTTTCAGGAGTTTATGGTTTTGCCCGTTGGTTTTGATAATTATTCTGAAGCGTTGCGTTGTGGGGTGGAAATATTCCATTCGTTGCGTTCGGTTTTACTTTCTAAAAAACTAAGTACCGGAGTAGGAGATGAGGGCGGGTTTGCCCCTGAATGTCAGTCTAACGAGGAAGGTATTAGCCTGATCATGCAAGCTATTGAGAATGCCGGATATCGACCTGGAGATCAGGTGATGATTGGTCTAGATGCCGCCAGTTCTGAATTTTACTCTGACGGTAAGTATAGGCTGGGAGCAGAAAATCTGTCATTGGATGCCGGCGAGTTTTCGGATTACTTGCGCAATTGGGTGGATAAGTATCCGATAATCAGCATAGAGGACGGTATGGACGAGCAGGACTGGCACGGGTGGAAGGTGTTAACAGAAGCGGTTGGTGCTAGTGTTCAGCTTACGGGAGACGATTTATTTGTAACCAATACGGACATTCTGAAAAAGGGGATAGACCGTGGGGTCAGCAATTCAATATTGATTAAATTTAACCAAATAGGAACATTATCCGAAACCTTTGGCGCGATTCGAATGGCTCAGGATGCCGGCTATTGTGCAACAATTTCTCACCGTTCCGGAGAGACCGAGGACACCACAATCGCTGATCTTGCCGTGGCGACTTCGGCGGGCCAGATTAAGACGGGCTCTCTTTGTCGTTCTGAAAGGGTAGCTAAATACAACAGGCTCTTGAAAATAGAGCAGCTACTGGGCGACAATGCGGTGTTTGCGGGCCGCACTGCATTTTCGAATTTAAGTTGATGTTTGAGTGCTGGTGTTTGGTTTCGTTATAGAAATTTGGCAACCAGTCCCAAGACCAGAAGTACACCAGAGAAATAGATTATTGAAGCCGATAAACCTGATACTGCTAGGATTGCTTGTCGCGACCCAATATGCGCTGTGGTTCGGTGACAAAAATGCCTTTGATCTGTATCGTTTGAAGCAGTCTTACAGCCAGCAAGAAGCGAAAAACGAGGTTCTTGCGCATAGAAACCAAACACTGGTTGCTGAGGTAATCGATCTCAAGCAGGGAGGTGAAGCAGTTGAAACCATTGCCCGCTCTCAGCTCGGATTAATCAAGCAAGGAGAATCCTTTTATCAAATCATTGAATAATGATCTTTTTTGGTCGACTTTCGAATAGGAGTCAGTGTGTCGATGTCTCGTTTATGTCGCAGTCTTATTCGGCCGGGATCGAGTAGGGTAACTGCAAGCAATCCAGTTCGGGGCCAGATACAGAGTTGAGATGCAAACCTTTCATGTCCATTTTTGATGCTGGGACCATCACGCTGACTTCGAAGCTTTTATCTGCAAGCCTAACTGCATCTACAATCACGCCGGATTTCTGGTTTGGCCGTTCTTCGGAAAAAATGCCGTCGCCGGGAACGACACTCTCTTGTTCGTTGATGCGGGCGCGTCCCATTCTTTGTTTTGATTTTCCCAGATAATTTAATCGCGCAACAATTTCCTGACCGGGATAGCAACCTTTCCGAAAGCTAACCCCACCAATAATATCCAGATTAACGTTCTGGGGGATAAAAACTTCGTTGGTGTTCGCATAGACCTGGGGAATGCCGGCGCGAATATCCAGTAATTTCCAGATGCTTCCATCGGCTGCAGAGTCCGCACTGGCGCCTATATCAAGTGCTTGGCTTTCGCTGACGATTAAAGTGCGTTGAAAGTGGTCATTGAGTTCAAAGGTTGATTGATGATCAGAATATTCAGTTGCTGATTTTCCTATAGCGCCAATATAGGTGTCCGTCTTCTGTTTTATGAAGGTTACTTTTGCGCGCATCACATACATTTTGAGCCTTTTTAAAAGGCCGTCTGATATTTCTTGCGGTATCAGCATCCAAAACCGGTTTTTATCCCGAAATAAATGAAAGATGGCTAATGCTCGGCCCTTTGGAGTGCAGTATGCATTAATTTGTCCGCAATGCTCTCTGAGTAAGTTAAGGTCGTTGGTCAGTTGCCCCTGGAGAAACGATTCAGCATCTGCC
>JAIBDK010000049.1 GCA_024679435.1 Gammaproteobacteria bacterium
GAAAAGGGCTCATCCATGAGTAGTAGTCCCGGGCGGGGCGCCAGCGCACGAGCCAAAGCGACGCGCTGCTGCTGACCTCCGGACAACTCGTGGGGATAGCGGTTACGATATTTTTCGAGCCTGACATAGTCAAGCATGGTGCTCACGGTTTTGTTCACATCCTCCCGACTTTTGTTGTGCAGGCCGGCGGAGATGTTTTTTTCTACCGTTAGATGAGGGAACAGGGCGTGGTCCTGGAAGACCATGCTCAGATTTCTCTTGTCTGGAGGGGTATTGCCTTTGATACTGGAAATACAATGTCCGGCAAGTTCAATTGTTCCCTGGTGTAGTTTCTGAAACCCAGCGATGGCGCGCAAGACAGTAGTTTTCCCGCAGCCACTCGGCCCCAGTAGGCACGCAAGAGTCCCCTCTTCAAGCTCAAATGAGGTGGAATTTAC
This sequence comes from Gammaproteobacteria bacterium, assembly GCA_024679435.1. Taxonomy (GTDB): domain Bacteria; phylum Pseudomonadota; class Gammaproteobacteria; order Arenicellales; family Poriferihabitantaceae; genus JAIBDK01. The sequence goes on from JAIBDK010000049.1 coordinate 438, forward strand.
TGCGCTCTCATTTTCGTAGCGACAGCTGATGTCATCTACTTTCAGGATAGGTTGCATGGCGTTGGAATTACCAGGAGGGATTGCCAGTGAGGCTATTCGGGTTGATTATGTAATTAATTTATGGAATCAGTCTGTGTAGCGCTTTCAGGCCGCGTTAGAGTTTGAGAATACGAAATTGTTTTGCTCAATACAACAACCGGGATCAATCCCGAAATGACGATAACCAGAGCACCTAATGCACTTCTTTCAATCATTTCGTCTGAAGCAAACAGATAAACATGGGTGGCCAGAGTATCAAAATTAAACGGCCTCAGCAGAAGGGTGGCCGGTAACTCTTTCATACAGTCAACAAATACAATGAGTGCGGCGGTAAATACACCGCCCTTGATCAGAGGGAGTTGAAATAGTCTTAGTGAACGAAATGGCGGATGTCCCAGCGTGCGAGAAGCCATGTCTATGGATGGCGAAACTTTTGAAAAACTCGATTCCACGTTACCAATAGAGATGGCCAGAAAGCGGATTACATAAGTAATTATCAATGCAAAGGTGGTGCCGCTGAATATTAATCCGGTGGAAAATCCAAAGTTCTGTCTAAAGATACCGTCAATCAGATTGTCAAAGTTGGCCAGAGGAATTACAACACCTACCGCTAAAACCGCACCCGGAACGGCATATCCTAATGAGGCAATTTTTGATCCGGTTCTGATCCAGCGTTTGTTTTCAAGTCTGCGGGTATAACTGATGGTTATTGCAACGATCGAGCAGATCGCCGCCGCGGCGAGTGATACTGAGAGACTGTTAAATACATAGGTCCTAAATTGTGGGGTCCAGGACTGTTCGAAATAGCGAATGCTGTATTCGATCAGCATGCTGGTAGGAATAATAAACCCGGCGAACACAGGTAAAAAACAGACTAGAAATGCAGCCCATTTCCATCCACCCGAAAGCTTGATTTTTTCTTTTTTGGAAAATCGTCCAGATTTTTGATAAAAGCCTGCTCTGCGGCGACCGACATATTCCAGCCCAAGCAATATCAGCACGAAGCTCAGCATGGTCAGTGCGATTTGGGCCGCTCCTCCTAGATTATTCATGTTTAACCAAACGTCGAAAAGCCCTGCTGTCAGCGTATGAACCGCAAAAAAATCCACGGTTCCAAAATCATTCATGGTTTCCATGAGTGCCAGCGCAACCCCCACCGCGATGGCGGGTCGGGCAATTGGCAGAGAAACGAACAGGAACGTTTTTAACCGCGATTTCCCCATTAATCGGCTGACGTCATAGAGGTGAGGTGATTGTTCCAGAAAAGAAGCCCGGGCCATGAGGTACACATACGGGTATAACACCAACCCCATCAACATGATGGCTCCCCCCATACTGCGAATATTGGGAAACCAATAGTCTCTGGCGAGCTCCCAGCCAAACATCGACCGAAGAGCTTGCTGCACCGGACCGGCGTATTCGAGTAAGTCGGTGTACAGGTAGGCAATAACGTAAGCCGGCACTGCCAATGGCAGCAATAGCAGCCATTCAAAGTACTTTTGCAGGGGGAAAGAGTAGTTGCTCACCAGATAGGCAGTGGAAACGCCAGTTAGAAAAACGGATACGCCAACACCTAGCATCAGTATGATGGTATTGGATACGTATCTCGGCAAAGAGGTTTGAACCAGATGCGGCCAAATATTTTCTGTTGGAAAGAATGCCAACCATACAATAGCTAGCACCGGGAGAGTCGTCACAAGAACGACAAATCCGGTGCCGGCCCGCCACGGACCGATACCGGATGAAAATGAAGCGCTGTTTGAGCTACCGATCAAATTCAGTGTCGTATCTGGGGTTCAGACGGGCTGAAGATTTCATCGGTTCGCTTAATCATCATAGGCTACACGGTCTGCCATTTTTGAGGCTTCAGCGCGGTTAGCGGCGATGGCAGTCAGGTCGACTGTATCCTGTTTAAATTCACCCCATGCAATCACCGCATCTGCCAGAGGAATCCCGGGCTTAACGGTGTATTCTCCGTTGAGCTGGGCATACATCCCCTGGGCGGCGTCGCTGGAGAGGAATTCCATTAGCAAGAGCGCATTTTCGCGATTGGGTGCATGTTTGGTCATGGCCATTCCGCTAACATTCATGTGGGTCCCGCGATCCTTTTGATTTGGGAATATCACTTTCACAGCATCTGCCCACAGCTTCTGCTCTGGATCGGAGATCATTTGATACATGTAGTAGTGATTAATTACGGCAATATCACATACTCCTTCCCTGATCGCTTTTACCTGGCCACGGTCATTACCTTCGGGCGATCGGGCCAGGTTGTCTTTCAGATCTGCCAACCACTGCTCTGCACCTTCAATCCCCTCATGGACAATCATTGACGCCGTCAGTGCGACCATGTAAGCGTGTTTGCCTGAACGGGTACATACAAGGCCCTTGAGTTTCGGATCTGCAAGATCTTCATAACTTGTGACGGTGCCATCTTTAATACGATCTTTCGATACCACAATAATACGCGCTCTTGATGTTATTCCGAACCATTGATTATCAGTATCCCGCATATTGGATGGGATATTACTGTTAATGATCTCGGATTCAACTCGTTGGATCAGCCCTGCATTTTTAATGTCAGACAGCCGGCCGATATCAACAGTAAGTACCAGATCAGCGGGGCTGTTGACACCTTCGCTTTTAAGCTTTTCCAACATACCTTTTTTGGCAAAAACAACATTAACCGTTATGCCGGTGTCGGTAGTAAACTCATCGAACATCGGCTGGATAAGTTCGGGTTTTCGATAGGAATAGACATTAACTTCTTCGGCTGCAAATACCGCGAAAGTTGACGCACAGAACAGCAGGCTTAACAAGGGTAAGGTGCAGGAAAATAAATTTGCACGTGATGGAAGAAACATGATCTATCTTCTTTAGAAATGTAAGGAATTCCAAATGTTAATCTAATTGAGAATGATTCTCAATAGTATTTAGAAAAATAAACGCATCTTTGTGCGGAATGACTTCTCCTAGCCAATCCCAAAAGGTAAAATCCGCATCCTCTCGAAATGTCACCCCTTGAAACCGGAAAAATGAAAGAAATAGCCGTTAATTTGCTTGCGCAGGCTGCTCAATCCCTTCAGCAGCAAGGACTGTTAGCGGATTTCTCTGCAGAACAGGTGAGTGTAGAACGTACCCGGGACGCATCTCATGGTGATTTTGCCAGCAATCTGGCGATGAAACTTGCCAAACAGGCGCGCTGTAATCCACGAGAACTGGCTCAGAAGTTGGTAGATCTGATTCCGGTTGACGGTCAGTTAGAAAAAATTGAAATAGCGGGCCCTGGATTCATCAATTTTTATTTCGGAAAAAGTGCTTATCTCGACCTCATTGATGTCATCAGGAAGGCCAAGGGTCATTACGGACACTGCACCGTCGGACAGGGTAAAAGCGTTATGGTGGAATTTGTTTCTACAAATCCCACCGGCCCGCTGCATGTGGGGCACGGACGTGGCGCAGCCTATGGCGATGCTCTTGCCCGAGTATTATCCGCCGCAGGCTACACTACCTATAGCGAATATTATATTAACGATGCCGGTCGTCAGATGGATATTCTGGCTTTGAGTGTCTGGTTAAGATATCTTGAATATAGTGGGCAGTTGATATCTTTTCCTGCAAACGCCTACCAGGGCGTATACATAAAAGATGTTGCTCAGTTGCTTTTTGAATCTCACGGAGATCTTTTTTCACTTGATAGTGCTTCGTTGTTTTTAGATTTAAATGAAGATCCCGAGCGGTCTATTGATCAGCTCATATCACGGTGCAAGGAAAGCCTGGGCGAAACCGATTATCGACTCGTGTTTGATGCGGCCTGCTATTCTCAGGTTGAGGATATCAAGCAGGATCTGGCGGAATTCGGAGTTAGGTTTGATAACTGGTTTTCCGAACGCAGTTTGGTAGAAAACGGTGATATTGCCGAATCCATCCGTAAGCTGGAAGAAAACGGCTACATGTATGAAAAGGAGGGCGCTAAATGGTTTCGTTCCACAGAATTCGATGACGAAAAAGATCGAGTTGTGGTGCGTGCCAACGGCGTACACACCTATTTTGCTTCGGACATTGCCTATCATTACAACAAAGCTGAGCGGGGCTTCGACCAGATTATTAATATCTTCGGTTCCGACCATCACGGTTATATAAAACGAATTTATGCGTCTTTTAAGGCGTTGGGAAATGATACTGAACGATTAAAGTTTTTGTTGGTGCAGTTTGCTATTCTCTATCGAGGAAATCAGAAAGTATCGATGTCAACCCGTGGTGGTGAGTTTGTTACCCTGCGCGAACTTCGCGAGGAAGTCGGCAATGATGCGGCGCGCTTTTTTTACGTGCTGCGGAAGCCGGACCAACACATGGACTTTGACCTCGATCTGGCCAAAACTCAGTCCTCAGAAAACCCGGTTTTTTATATTCAGTATGCCCACGCCCGTATATGCAGTGTATTCAGGCAGCTTGAAGAAAAGGGGTTACAGACTCTTGAAGGTACCAACCCTGACTGCAGCTTGTTGATCGAACCTCAGGAAATGGAGTTATTGAAAATATTGTCACGTTTTCCAGAAGTGGTGGAGCTGGCAGCGGCGACCTACGAACCTCATCAGATTGCCTATTATCTGCGTGATCTTGCTAATTCGTTTCATACTTACTATAACGCCCATCCTTTTTTGTCTAGCGAAGAGGCGCTGCGTCTTGCGCGGCTGGGGTTGATTGATGCGACTCGCAAGGTGATATTCAGTGGCCTTGATATGTTGGGAGTGAGTGCGCCAGAGAGTATGTACCAAAGCGTCCAGACAGAATAATGAACGGAACGAAAGTTTTAATATAACCCTGGAACAAATCAGTAAAAATAAAAATGGCACAAGCTAGAAGAAAAACTCCGGCGAAGAAAAATCCCTCGAAAGGCTCCTCAGCAAGTGCTGTTGTGATGCTGATTGCAGGTGTTGTGATCGGTTCTCTTGGGACTATTCTGTGGCAGGGTATGCGGACTTCAGAAGGTGAGATTGGCGCCGGGATTCGCAAGATGATGGAACAATCTCGAGTTGAAGAGCAGAATTCTGCTGTTCAGGAGGCTGTTACTGACCCAGCAAAGCCGGTTAAGCAGGAAACCAGTTTTGATTTTTATACGGTGCTTCCGGAAATTGAGGTTGTCGTCCCTGACACTGAGCCGGAAAAACCAAAGGTGGTAAAGGAGCAGGAAGCCAAAGGCCAGGGGGCAAAGTCAGGCGATGAGCCAGAACGGTTAGATAAAAGTCCGGAAGTGATTAACAGCAGTGCTTATATGCTTCAGGCCGGTTCCTATCAGAATCAGTCCGATGCAGATAAACTGAAAGCACAACTTGGATTGATGGGGTTTGGGTCAACAATACAAAAAGTAACCATTCAGGGTCGAGGTGATTTTTATAGGGTCAGACTCGGACCTTATACCACCCACGACCAGATGGAAAAAACAGATAAAAGATTGTCTGCCAATGGGATTCAGGCGCTGCGCCTGAAAATATCTCGGGGGCAATAATGTGCTCACCAGTCGGCCATTCTCTCGCTGCTTTGGTGATTGGGACAACGAAAAAAAGTAATCGGTTAACCCTTAATTATCTGGTTTTTTGTATTTTCAGTGGTGTTGTTGCGGATCTTGATTTTTTAATAGGCTGGTATATGGGTGATTTGAATGGATATCATCGTCTTGGCAGTCACTCTGTATTTGCTGCCATATTGTATGGGTTAGTTGTTTACGGAATTATTCGATTTTTTAAGCGTCCGGAGGAGGCAGAAAAATTATCATCCTGGCCTTTTCTGGGGGGCTTGATGTACCTGAGTCATATTGTTCTGGACTGGTTGGCAGAAGACAACTCAGAACCTGTGGGCCTCCAGTTGTTATGGCCTCTGAGTGATCAGTTTATGGCTTCGCCGGTATCCCTTTTCCCAAGGTTTGTCCATGAGGCTGAAGGCGCTGATATTCTGGGTATGTTTGCTGACTTGTTCAGCAGGCATAATTTCAGCGTCATGATTTTAGAGTTGGTTATATTCTTACCTTTGCTTTTGTTGATGCTCTGGAGAAAATTCAGGACACCACGGCAGTGATTGCTGGCGATGTGAACTAGTTAACCGCTTAAGATAGAAATCCATTGAGCAACGTTTCGCTAATATATTTTTTAGGTGTCAGATGAAAACAATCCGGATAGGAACAAGAAACAGCCAACTGGCTTTGTGGCAGGCACATTATGTTCGTGATGCGTTACGGGCGATTCACGGAGATCTGCAAGTTGAGTTGGTGGAGATTGTTTCAGAGGGTGATAGAACGTTAGATATTCCGCTGCATCAGGCAGGGGGCAAGGGATTGTTTCTGAAAGAGCTGGAGTTAGCATTGCTCGATGGTAGTATTGATCTCGCTGTGCATTCCATGAAAGATGTCACGATAGCACTGCCGGAGGGTTTGCATATTTCAGTGTATTGTCCCCGGGAAGATCCTTCAGATGCTTTTGTGTCAAATGCCTATTCTGGTCTTGAAGAGATGCCCGACGGCGGTGTTGTGGGAACTTGCAGCCTCAGGCGTCAGAGTCAAATTCGGGCGAAATATCCCCGTCTTGTGCTTAAAAACCTGCGTGGAAATGTGAATTCGAGATTAAGAAAACTGGACGAAGGACAGTATGACGGAATTGTTCTCGCCGCTGCCGGATTGATGCGTCTTGATATGGAGAAGCGAATCGCTCAGAGAATTGATTCTGCAGTCTGTTTGCCAGCCGTAGGGCAGGGAATTGTTGGGATCGAGTCAAGAGTGGATAATGATCGGGTTAACGCGCTTATCAAACCTATGAATGACCAAGAATCGGAGATTCGGGTAACGGCAGAACGTGCCACTAATGAGCGACTGAATGGGGGTTGTCATGCGCCCATTGCTGTTTTTTGTACTATCGATGATAACGGAGGATTGACGCTACGTGGTCGTGTCGGAGAACTGGACGGTTCGCGAATTATTCATTGTGAACTCACTGGCTATATTGATTCTCCCGCTGATCTTGGCAGGCGTCTGGCGGACGATTTACTTGCCCAGGGAGCGGCGAAAATTTTGGAGTCTATTCCCGTAATATAATATGGCTGTCATGGATCAGCGCTATAGTGGATTGCGCGTGCTAATCACCCGTCCAAAGGGTAGAGGAGAAAATATCGCCACTTTCATCAGGAGCAGAGGTGGGGAGGCTTTGTGTTTTCCGGTGATTGATATAATCCCGCCACCGGATTTTATAACCATGGATAAGGTACTGGCTAATGTTGATCAATATGACCTGTTTATTTTGGTTAGTGTTCCCGCTGTTCAAAGCCTGGGAAGACGTCTTATGAAAAAGAAGTTAAGTCTGGGCTCGGTTCCTGTTGCCGTGGTTGGTAATAAAACAGCCGAGTCCTGCAAAGACTTTAACATAACGGTGACATACTGCCCGGAAACTGATGCCGAGCAATTTCAGAATAGCGCATTGGATAACGCTATGAACAGCGAAGGATTGCTGAGAGAGCTCGGTGTTTTTGACAAGGTCGGTAAAAAAATTGCTATTTTCCGCGGTCAGGATGGGCGCGAATGTCTTGGTGATTCCCTCAAGCTCGACGGCGCGGAGGTGGAATATATTGAGAGCTATGGTAGAAAATTGACCCGTCAGTCGTTTGAACCAGTGCTAGAGTGCTGGGAAAAGACGCCGTTTGATGCGGTGGTCATCACCAGTGTGTCAATATTGGAGGGGTTGTTGGTTCTTTTGGGCAAAGATAATGCGTATCTGCTTAAAAACTCCACGGTATTAGTGATAAGTGAAAGAATAGCCGAAGCGTGTCGGGAGAATGGCCTCTATAATCTGGTGTTAGCCAACGGACCTGCTGATGGTGAGATTATGAGCGGTCTGGAAATTATGATGAAATCGGACAAAAGCCACTGAACGTGCAGGTTGAAAAGTGATGCGTCTGATTATTACCTGTGTTTTGAGTAATTTGGTCGAAATGATCGAGTCAGAATTGAGGAAATAGTAGCAGGGTGGGGCTTTAAATTCGTAAATTGCGAAAAAAACTCATTATGGCTTCTTTTATAGTGGTTTTGGTCAGTATAATCTCTGCTAACATACATTTTTGAATTAACGTTGTAATCCAATCCGAGTAAAGACATTGGCAGAAAGTAAAACAGTAGCTGGCGGAAAAAAGAAGGTGGCTACTAAAAAGAAATCCACAAAGAAGAAATCAGCGGCCGTATCTGTTGGAGCCACTAAGACCGACAATAAAGTAAAGGCAGACGCTGATTCTGTATCTGAGTCTATCGAAGCATCCACCACAAATGGAGGCTCACCTGCGAGCACGATCGTTCCCGGAGCTCAGGCCGGTATGGGCACGTCGACGGGAAGTACTGGGGTGGCATGGTTTGCGTTGTTACTCAGCATTGTCGCAATGGGCGCTGGCGGTTATGCGTGGTATTTGACTGCGGTTGATTCAAAGCTAAATATGGGGCAAAGCCAAAACCGTTATGAAATGATGAGTCAGCGGGTCAGCGGGTTTGAACTACAGCAATCTGATTTGAGTGCTCAAATTGCACAACTCAAAACCCGACTTTCTCAGGCGGATAACGATGTAGCGGAGCGAATCCGTTCCATCAGGAATGAGCTTGAACATCAGCAAGCTGCTGTCAGTGAGCAAATACAGGAATCTACTGATGCAATGCGTGCGCAGGTTGACTCTTTTCAAAGTAATTTTTCTACACTTACTGATTCCATAGAGATTATGCGCGCTCAGTTGGGAAAGAGCCTCGACAGCTGGACCATAGAAGAGGTTGAGCAATTGCTGTTTGTTGCCCAGTTAAGGATGGAGTTTTCAGGAGAAACTGATTTGGCAATCAAGGCACTGCAATTGGCAGATGCCCGACTTGAACAAATAGCAGATCCGGCATTGTTGGAGCTTCGCAAGCAGATCGCGGTGGATATTGCCGCTCTGGAAAGTGTTGTTAAAGAAGACACGGTTGGATTGTTGAACAGTCTGACTTTGTTATCCGAAGAAGTTTCTAAGTTGCCATTAACCGGGGATTTTTCCGCGGAAGGCGCCGGTTCGGATTTGCCCGCATCCTCTGATTCGACAGAGCCGACTGCTAGTCAATCTGATCAGGGCGCTTTTGACAGTATCGTTCAACCCGTGAGTGATGCTGCAGTTTCATTTATGGAAAGTCTGGGAGATCTGATACAGGTCGAAAAGAACGGTAAATCCGTAAAGCCCGTGGTGTCTGATCACGTGCGTCAACTTACTTATGAGCGGGCGAGGCTGTATCTTGAAGCGGCCCAGATAGCATATGTAAGAAAAGACGGGGTGCTCTATGAGAATCGGATTCAGAGCGTATATCGGTGGGTTGAGCAGAATTTTGATACTGAGTCAGCGGATACTGCGCAATGGTTGGGTCAGTTAAGCGAAATACCATCGTCTTATACTGTGCCCGTTAACCCAGATATTGCCGGTTCGCTAGAGGCTTTGCGTCGGGTTATGGACGCCAGGTTATAGGACGGAACTAATCACAAATGAAACTCATTCTTACAATTATTGTGACTCTGTCTCTGGCCGTGGGGCTTGGCATGATGTCAGTAAATGATCCGGGTTATGTCGTTTTAGCGCGAGACCCTTATGTGGTAAGGCTACCGTTACTGCTTTTTGTTCTTATCATCATCGTCGGCTTTCTGGTGCTTTACCTGTTGTTTGGTTTTATTGCCGGGTTGTTTGGTGCTCCCCGAAAAATAGGCCTCTGGCGAAACAAAAGTAATGAAAATGCGGCCCATAAATACACCATGCAGGGTTATGCGGGGTTAATCGAAGGAAACTGGTCCAGTGCCGAAGCGGCTCTGCTTAAGAAGCTTGAATACAACAAAACCCCGTTGATGAATTATCTGGGCGCCGCCTATGCTGCTCAACAACAGGGGAATTTTGAAGGTAGAAATTACTATCTTGATGAAGCGCTTGGGAGACATCCTGCCCAGTATCTTTCCATTACATTAACCCGGGCAAGGCTTCATTATCAGGCTGGTGAGGTTGCCGAGGCCAGAGATTCACTGGAAAGTTTGAGAAAGTCGTCGCCCAAAAATGGCCCTGCCGCTAAGTTACTGGCAGATGTCTATCGAGATCTTGAAGACTGGGATTCACTGGTGAAACTGGTTCCGGCCATGCGCCGTCTCAAATTGTTTCCTGC
>JAIBDK010000321.1 GCA_024679435.1 Gammaproteobacteria bacterium
CGTGCCACGCACATAGATCCTCGCTTCGTACAAAGAGTCCCCGAGTGAATCACCGGCATCTCCGCAAACAACCAATCGACCGGTTTGCGCCATGAACGCACTCATGTGACCAATAGAGCCCCCTACGACAATATCGACGCCTTTCATGGAAATTCCGCATCGAGCCGCGGCGTCACCTTTGACAATCAATAATCCGCCGTGGGCTGTGGCCCCACAGTATTGGGACGCATTGCCATTTATTGTAATTTTTCCGGACATCATGTTTTCGGCCAGCCCCGGGCCTGCATTGCCATTTACGGTAATGTCTGCGTTCTTGTTCATTCCTCCACAGTAGTATCCAACATGGCCATTGATTTCCACGGTTGTCGGATACATCGCGCCGGAGGCAACGTTGTGCTTGCCGCCGGGATTGTTGACAACAAACTCATCGCCCGACGCACCGGCATCATGAAGAGCAGAGTTCAAATCACGCACCACATCGTCAGACAGATCGAAATTTTTCATTTAGTTACGCTCCCAACTATAGATCTTCGCAGGTTCCGGCTCCCAGATGCGAGCATTTTCATTGCCCGGCAACTGAGCGATAGCACGGTATTCAGAAGCCATCGCAACCCAGTCGTCGGTTTCTGCTATAACGGCTGGTTTGCAGGCTATAGGGTCTCGAAGTACCGCAAAACCATCTTTGGTGCCAATAGCAAAGGTGTAAAACCCGTCCAGGTCGAGCAACGCCGCTTCCAGTGCCTGATTAAGCGAAGCGCCCTGAGACAGTCGCCAGGTCAGGTAGCCGGCGGCCACTTCGCTATCGTTGTCGGTTTGAAACCGAATACCTTCGGCGCGCAGCTTTTCACGCAAACGATTATGATTGGACAAAGACCCGTTATGAACCAGACAAAGGTCCAACCCAGTATTAAAAGGATGTGAATGTTCTGTCGTTACAGCACTTTCAGTGGCCATTCGTGTATGGCCCAGGGCGTGGGTGCCGGTCATTTTTTCGAGATGAAAACTATTAATCACCTGACTTGGCAAGCCTTTTTCCTTAAAAACTTCGATCGAGCTCCCGATACTGGTAATTTTAACTTCAGGAATATTAGCTTCAATCCAGTGACCGATCTCTTCACCATCCCCTTTTATGACGCACACGGCATGCGTGGAGATAGGGTTCAGAGAAACTGGTCTATCGAGCCCTGAGCCGAGGTGAATTTTGACGTTTTCCCAATTGGTCTGATCATCACCCTGAAGCGTCACTTTGACTGACCCCGTTGCGACGGGGTCATGATAAATAGCAAACCCGGCGCTGTCAGGCCCACGTTCTGTCATTTGTATCAGCATATCCGCAACCATCGAGCCGAGTCGGCCTTCAAGATCGGGGTTTTTTGTATACAACCCTACAATTCCGCACATAGTCAGGTTCTCTGGTAAAAATTAAGCGGTCACAAGGTTAACAGCTTATCCAATAAAATTCTACTGAAAGGAATTTTTATTTCCTTAGAGGAAACAAGCGAGATTAGTATAGTTGCGATTTATTCTTTACCGACGATGACGGTAAGCAGTTTAATCGGCAAACAGATAAGCTCTTCCGGGCCGTGCGGAGCGTCCGAGTCAAAATAAAGCGAATCTCCTGTCCGCAAGTGATAGGTTTTGTTGGCATGGCGGTATACAACCTCACCTTCAAGAACATAAATAAACTCGATCCCTTCATGCTGAAAAAGCGGAAAAACATCTGATTCCTCTGAAAGCGTTATCAAATAGGGTTCGACAGAAGGAGATTGCACACTGGAATGACCAAGCAACTGATACTGATGCCCGGCACGGGTGCCTTGTCTTTCAATAGTTAAGCCTTTTCCTGCTTTAACGTTGGTCGCTTCCCGGGTCTCTTCATATTTCCTGAACAGAGAAGTCACAGGAACGTTAAGTGCCTGACCTAGCGCATGAAGCGTTGCCAGTGAAGGAGACGTAAGCCCATTTTCCACTTTGGATAACATCCCGGGAGACAAATTTGCCTGCTTTGCCAAATCCGCTACGGTTATGCCTTGATTGGCTCTAAATGCTCTAACTTGCCTGCCAATAGCCAGTTCTAGCGCATTTTCAGGCACATACCGCGAAGGGTCTTCTATCGTCATTGCGGATTCCGGCTTCTCAATTGAATATGGATTTAAGTTTAATACTTAACATGATTCATGTTCTAGCTTTTTTCAAGAGAAGTAATTTATTTACATGTTTAATCAGATACTCTTTAGGCATGCTCATTAATATTTCAGATTCATTCTGCTCAGGGGTTTTAGATGTTGGTCGTCGTTATATCCTTGGCGCACAAATCACAAAGTATTAGACTTAGATCCTAATTCTTATCGCTGCTTAAACTCAGTAACAAAGCTCAAAAGGAAAACATATGACATTTTCTATTGTCGGTCGATGCGTAAACACCGGAATGTTCGGTGTTGCAATTACTACATCAAGCATTTGTGTCGGTGCCAGATGTCCTCATGCCCGGGCGGGTGTCGGCGCGGTAGCAACCCAAAATATTACGGATCCTTCTTTGGGACCCCGCCTCCTGGACAAGATGGAATCCGGATTATCTGCGGGTGACGCGCTCTCTGAAATACTGTGCAATCTGGAGAACGCCGAATATCGACAACTGACGTTGGTTGATAAACATGGCGGGACCGCGATTCATACCGGCAGCAATATACTCGGTATCAACGCCGAATCTGAAGGCATCAACTGTTTCGCTGCTGGCAATCTTTTACAGAATGCCAGCATTCCAGCCGCCATGACCCGCAGCTTTAAGGAACTAAAAGATCAACATCTTGCACCGAGGTTACTTAATTCATTGCAGGCTGGGCTGAACGCAGGGGGTGAACAGGGTGACGTCCATTCAGCAGCGCTGCTTGTCGTAGATACTCAATCTTACCCGCTTGTAGACCTCAGGGTCGACTGGGAAGAGAGTGACACACTGGGTAAATTGAGGGAAATCTGGATAGACTACGAACCACAAATGCATGATTATCTAACCCGGGCGCTGCGCCCCGAGGATGCGCCATCGTATGGTGTGCCGGGAGACCTCTAGAAGTCTTTATAATCAGCTTAATCTTTAGTACGTTGAAGAACTGAAAAGAAGCTAATTACCGGGCAATTTCCTCGTCAAGTATACGATCATTAGGGTCATGGACCGTGTTGCCAATACCCATAATTTGACGACTGTTTTCGTAGATCATCAAAAGACAGGGGATGACGAGCAATACCAAAAAGGTAGCAAACGCTAAACCAAAAGCAAGGGATATAGCCATGGGAATCAGAAACTGAGCTTGAAGAGAAGTTTCAAACAACAGGGGTGTCAAACCCGCAATTGTGGTCAGAGACGTCAACAAAACGGCCCTCAATCGACTGCATGAAGCTTCTATTACGGCTTGCGCGATGTCCATACCCTTTTCCCTAAGTTGCTTGTAGAAAACCAGCAAAATAATGGAATCGTTTACAACGATTCCGGACAACCCAAAAAAGCCGAATAAGGATAGCAACGTAACATCTTGCCCCATGGCAACATGTCCCCATATTGCACCAACAATCCCAAATGGGATGATAAACATTACCAGTAAAGGCCAACCATAGGA
>JAIBDK010000490.1 GCA_024679435.1 Gammaproteobacteria bacterium
AAATGGAACCTAAATCTGCGGGATCTTTTACTATTCCACCTATCACTGTCGGAAATGAACAGACCCGCCCACTCCGTTTAACCGTATTGCCTGATAACGGTCAGAACCAAAATAATTCAAGAGACGTCTATCTAGAATTTGAAATAGATAATGCCCACCCTTATGTTCAACAGCAAATAGTCGCGACGGTCAAACTCTTTTTAGCAGTAAATCTGATCGATGGTTCTTTATCAGACCCCGCTGGAGAAAATTTGAATGTAATACGAATGGGCAAGGATACTCAGTATAAAAAGCAGGTTGGAGATCGCGAATATCGCGTGATCGAGAGAAAATATGCCCTGTTTCCCAATGCCAGCGGAAAAATCACCCTAAGCCCGCTGCGATTTCAAGGTATCAAGGAAGACCGGTCTTCGAATAACCAAACTTTCAACAATATGTTTAGTCAGGGCTCACGAATTTCAGCTCGCTCTGAATCGGTGACGATTGAAGTCAAACCGCCTGCCTCAGAATTCATTGGTCGAACATGGTTGCCTGCCAGGCAGATTGAATTCCGCGACCGCTCATCTGAAACAAAGGATATTAAACCGGGTCAACCAGTAACCATTCGATATCAGCTTGTCGCCAGGGGCCTGACAGCAGAACAACTGCCCGAGACCCGCTTTGCAGACTCTTCGCTATTTAAACAATATCCGGACAAAGTGAATGGCGAAACAACGCACCAAAATGAAGAAATCATTTCTACACTGGAGCAAAGTATTGCGCTTGTGGCAAATCAGAGTGGGGACCTTGAAATTCCGGAAATCTCCGTCAACTGGTGGAATGTTCAAACTAATGCCATGGAGACAGCAACCCTTCCCGCCCGGATTATTCAGGTATCAGCGCCAGCCGAACTAACCACACCCACAAAATCAGCTACCGTTAATGCACCAGGCACTGAGAGTAGCTTAAATACGAAAAATAAGATCAAAGAAGCGCCAATGACTTCGAATAATGTTCTGCAAGTTCCGTCAGTAACGTGGATAGCACTGTTTCTGCTGATGGGCTGGATCATTACCGCAATCATACTTTTCAGGGAAATTCAAAAAAACAGAACGACAAACTTGGCAGGGCGGAAGAAGCACCATCAACTACAAACTCTTTCAAAACTGCAAAAAGACATCAAAGCTTCGTGTAAACAAAACGACCCGGTAATTTGCAGAAAGCTATTGCTCCAATGGGCCACTCTCAAATGGCCAAACAGAAGTGTGCGCGGACTCGCCGGGCTGGCACAGCAGTTTTCTTCATCTGAGCTACAAGATCTGATCAACCAGCTCGATTCCGTACTCTATTCCGATAACGCTGCTCATAGACTTAACTGGTCCGGGACGAGACTTGAGCAAGAACTTGCAAAGTACATAACGGAAAACAAATCTTCTCAGGAAGCGACTAGCTCAAATTTGCCATTTCTACACCCTATCCAGGAGTAAATGATTTTTTTAATGGAACTTCCGGGTAAAATAGCCACCTAACGTAAACG
>JAIBDK010000283.1 GCA_024679435.1 Gammaproteobacteria bacterium
AAAGAGATGGCGGAAAACACAACTCGTGAGAAGACCATGGCAAGTTTATACCGCAGAAAAAAACAAAACTAACCGATACTGCGAGCCGATGCCATCTCGTGGGCGCTGATTTTATCGGGCTTAAGTCTGGACTGATATACTACGCGGACTAATCAGCATTGTAATAATACATCTAGAGACAACAGAATGCGCAAATTAAACATACGAAAAATCCTTGCCGACAGGGGCCTGTCGCCGGACGAAAGACGGGCGGTACTCGAGGGGTTATTTGTGTTTGGCCGGGAAAACCAGCTTCCCTACTTAATTCGTATGGGTGTTCTGCTGATTCTTTCTACAATTATTGCCACCTCTGGATTGATTTCAGATTCCGCTGCAGTTGTCATCGGTGCAATGCTGGTCGCCCCCTTAATGAACCCCGTAATGGCCGCCGCGGGCGCGGTTGTGATGGGCTGGCAAAAACGCTTCTACGCTTCTCTGTGGATGGTTTCTATAATGGGACTTGGAGCACTGGGTATTTCTTCTCTGATAACCTGGCTGTCTCCGGAGCTCATATTTATACCAGAGCAAGTAATGGCTCGAACACGGCCAACTTATTACGATCTTCTGATCGCTCTGGCAGCTGGTTCGGCAGGTGCTTACACTATGACAAGCAAAGACAGCAGTGCAATACCTGGCGTGGCCGTTGCTGTCGCCCTGCTCCCCCCTCTGGCATCCGCAGGAATATTGGCAACAACCGGAGAGAGCGAACTGGCCATCAGAGCCGTCGTTCTGTTTCTAACCAACCTGGTTGCCATGATTCTGGCCGGAGCACTGACTTTTATTGCAGTAGGCGTTTCTCCGGTTACATCACGGAAGAAATCAGCTGCCTTTGTCTACAGCCAACTGTTTTTATTTGTGATATTGACAGCTGCTATTTGCGTACCTCTGTGGTACTACAGTGAAAAAATTCTCTTTAACGACGATTATCGTGCGGCTAAATCAGAAATACTTCAACACTGGTTAACTGATAATCAGCTGGCACTGAAAGAAGTATTAATATCGGAAGAAACAAGAACAATCACATTGGGTCTTGAGGGCCCTAACCCACCGGTCAATATCGGCGAACTTCATCAACGGCTTGAGGCAAACTCCGCAACTCAATCAGACGACGACTCGGTTCTTCCCCTTAAGATAAAATACACCTGGTCACAGAAAATAACTGGAAACTGGCCAAGTGAAGGCAATACTATTCAGGAAGTCGCGCAAAAAATTAAAGTAAGCTCAGACGAACTGACCAGTCATCAGTGGCGCTGGAAACTCACGCAATACAACGACAATAAATCTACCGAACCCTCAGGTTTGAACCCCTTTACGTTGTCTTTTGAGTCCAGCCATAAGTTTCGAGTATCTGCAGAATGCGGAAGCTGGACGGGAAAATACACGGTGGGGAGCAGTTTTCTCGGATTTGAAATGAATAAAAACTATTTTTCGGGATGTAGAAAGGATGAAAACCTGGAAATCTTTCTCAATGATCTCAAGCGAGGACGGACCGGCTTCATTGAAGACGATACGCTTCGAATAACTCTCGCCGGTAGTGAGGGCGTAATTTATTTTGAGAAAAAGTGAATGCCTGTATAAACATACTATACTGGGGTCGTCATTTAAGCGGGTCCGGCGATATGATAAAAACAACCTTAGTCACAAAGGAATCTTGAACTACTCAAACACTACTTTTGCGTTTAGAATGAGGTATTATTCTGCCAGTTTTGCATATACCAACTTCACTCAGAAGGGCTTACCATGAACATCATTAAATCCGCTCTTATTATTGCTTTCTCTTTTTATTCAATCAACTCGTTCGGCTTCGGGTTTAACAAGGAGACAGCAGATCAAGGCAGAGCATCCGTTCAGCAAATGCGAACCGAAGTACTGGCGGCGCTGTACGCAGAAGCCCCGGGCGCTAAAGAAGTTATTGAACAGTCGGCGGGATATGCTGTTTTTAGCAGTGTTGGCGTTAACGTTCTGCTGGTCTCCACCGCACGGGGTGAAGGCATCATCAGGGATAACGCTACTGGAAAGGAGGCCTACATGAAAATGCTGTCCGTAGGTGGAGGTGTTGGCATGGGGGTTAAGGACTACCGTCTGGTTTTTGTATTCGACAATCAGCAAGCATTGCACAGTTTTATAACCGAAGGCTGGACGGCCAGCGCTCAGGCGGATGCTGCGGCCAAGCACGAAGGAGATGGTGATGCTACCGGACTTGCATTTGACGTTGCCCCTGGTGTCTATCTCTATCAAATGACCGAAACCGGTCTGGCGCTGCAGGCCACTATTCAGGGAACTAAATTTTCGCTGGATGAAGAATTGAATGAACAGTAGTTCCCTAATTATGCACATTCACTCTAACTAACCCAGTTAATTATTCTGTTATAGTGAGGAGAGTAAAATTCCGTTTTAAAATAAATTTTTTTGAGAGAGGATAAATATGAACAATACGACAGCCCCTTCCAGTGGTCGACTAAAAACACTGGGATTTATTTCCATCGCCCTTGGCATCGTTGCTTTAGCATCGCCCGCAATTGCCGCCAATGCAGTCATAATTGTTGTTGGTCTTACCCTGCTGGCTTCGGGGATTGCCCAAATTGTAAATGGATTCAGTGGCGACTCCTGGGGAGATCGTGGAATGCCCCTCATTCTTGGTGCCATTACCTGCCTCGGCGGCGTCTTTATCCTAACCCATAAGCTTTTTGGTTTAGGCGTATTGTCTCTTGTAATCATCATTTATTTTGTGGTTGAGGGCCTCTGGAAAATTATTGCTTCATTTAGGTTCCGTCCGAATCCCGGCTGGATCTGGTTTCTACTGGGCGGTATTCTTTCTCTGTTGTTAGGCCTGCTCATCTGGAATCAATGGCCGTTATCCGGGATTATTGCAGTGGGTGTTCTCGTCGGAGTGGATTTACTAACCACCGGGATTACTCTGGTGATACTTGGTTCGGCCGTCAAAAGTCTAAAATAAGACCTTTTTTAGTCACCAAGGGCCCTTTGACTAAAAAGCCCATAAACAGGTGGTTTTGTCGATTTCTGATCGCTCTCCTTCTCGCGGCTAGTTTGGGGATTGCACAAGCAGATAGCGTGATCCTCGTTAACGGTGACCGATTCAGCGGACGTTTACTGGAAAGAGAAGGAAAAAAGATGGTTTTTCAGTCAGAGTACGCGGGGAAGTTGCGTATCCGCTGGGAATATGTCGCAAATCTGGTTGTCGACAAGCCAGCAAATCTGTTGTTTGATACCGGTGATGAAATCTCGGTTTATTCCGTAGAAATCGGCGACGAAAAAATAACATATCGTTCTGCGGACGATCACAAAATATATACTATGGATGCCTACGGCATTATTGGAGCAAATCCCAAAGCATGGATAAACAATCAAGAAGGTCTGTGGGAAGGCCGGGCTAACATCGCATTGAAATCGGATCGCGGTAACGGTGATGCTGAATTTGCAGATCTGGATTTTGATATCCAATACAGAAGAAAATCAGATCGTTACCGCTTCTATGGAGAATGGGAACACGACATAAAAATCAAAGACGATAAGTCCGAGCAAGTTTCCAAAAATGAATGGTTAGCCAGCGGCTCTTATGACTATTTTTTGGGAAAGAAAAACTACATATCCGCTCTCATGATCGCCGAGGCAGACGCGTTGTCAAACCTCGAATTACGGACAACACTGGGGCCCTTGTATGGATATCAATTCTACGAATCAAAACCGCTCAATCTTCTCGCTGAAGTTGGATTATTGTGGATTGACGAAAATTATGAAGACCCAGAAAACGATGATGCTTTCCTGCAACCGGCATGGCATCTCATTTTTGACAAGTATTTTTACGACAACAAGATGCAGTTCTACCACGAGCAATATGGATCTATTTCCGTTAACAGCAGCGATAGATGGCTGATTCGCTCCTGGACCGGGTTCCGAATTCCGACCCGCTCCGCCCTTGGCTTTAGCATCGAGTACAAAATCGAATACGATAGCGACCCGATCAT
>JAIBDK010000288.1 GCA_024679435.1 Gammaproteobacteria bacterium
GGCTACCAAGTACAAAAATACCGAGCGTAAAATCCGGGCTTTTAAAGAAACTGTTACGGGGACCGATCAGCTCGCAATGCATGTTGTTTTTTGCATAACTCTCTCCGATATTTGCTTCTTTCTCGTAGTAGAGCCCATCGTCTACCCGCCAATTCAGCAGAGCATAAGCCGATATTATACGTTTGCGAATGTCTTCAAGCGCGTTCGGTCCTATGTTTTGTAACCCCTCGTCCAGATACTGTTTCATGTGATTCGGTAGACTTGCATCTTGATCGCAGAATTTGGGATCGTTAATCGAGATTCCTTCCATTTTTTGCAAAACAGGTTCTGCAAGAGATGACTCGGAGCTGACTAGAAAATGTCTGATGCTGTTAATCAGATTGATGACTTCAAGACTCATGCGTATCGGACTCGTAATACTTTTTTGTCAAGTTTTCCAACACTGGTTTTGTCGATTGCATCGACAAATTCAACCCTTTCTGGGATAGCCCATTTCGGCAATGCGCCACTGTCAACATGAGCCGATATGGCATTCCGAATGTCCTCAACGGTGGCTTCAATCTCTGATTCAGTGTTTCTGGCAGCCACGATAAGTGGGCGTTCCCCCCATCGTTCATCCGGTATGCCTACTGCTGCCACTTCGCTGACACCCTCGATTTGAGATACGATATTTTCAAGCTCAAGAGACGATAACCATTCCCCACCGGACTTGATCACATCCTTCATTCGATCGGTGATCAAAAGCGAGCCGGTTTCATCAATGTAACCGACATCGCCAGTGTGCAGATAGCCACCGCGCCATAGCGCTTCGGATCCTTCAGTGCTTCCGGCGTATCCTTGAGTTAGCCAGGGTGTCCTGATCACTACCTCGCCGGTTTCATCACCTCCCCGGGCAATATCATTCATGTTTTCGTCTACTACCCTAAGATCAACCAGTGCGCCGGGTTTGCCGGTTTTGGCCCGCGCGGCAAGATCAATGTCTTCAATACTTTGGTGGTCTATGCCCATGGTATCTGACACAGTAACAAACGGGCAGGTTTCGGACATGCCATAGGCCGTAAAGACTTGTATGCCTTTTTCTACGCACAATTGAGATAAACCCTGGGGCAGGGCGGAACCGCCGATAATAACTTTGAGGCCGCTTAAATCTGTTTCCATAACTTCTGGCGCTGAAAGTAGCATGTGCATAATCGTTGGAACACAATGGGAAAAGGTCACTTTTTCATCGCTGATAAGACGAACCAGTTTTGACGGTTCATAGCGCGATGGATAAACTTGCTTCAGCCCCAACATCGTCGCCGCATAGGGTATGCCCCATCCATGAACGTGAAACATCGGCGTCATTGGCATATAGACGTCCGCTTTTCCAAGACGAATATGAACGTCAATAGGAGACAAAGCGGCGACCAGCCCCATGGTATGAAGCACCAGTTGTCGATGACTGTAATAAACGCCTTTAGGATCACCGGTGGTGCCGGTGGTATAGAATGTGGTTGCGATGGTGGACTCGTCAAAATCCCTGAATTCAAAATCGCTCCCAGAGAGATCCAAAAGTGACTCATACTCAATATCGAATCGATCGGGCAAAGTTTGTATTTGATCCTGATCATGGAGAAAAACCAATTTTACCGGACGCTTAATGCGATCTTGAACCTGTTCCAGCATGTCGACAAAATCGCTATGCACGAGGATGACATCGTCTTCAGCATGGTTGATCGTGTACAGCAGTTGTTCAGGGGAAAGTCGAATATTGACCGTGTGCAGGATGGCGCCCATCATGGGAACGGCAAAAAAGCATTCCAGATAGCGATGACAATCCCAGTTCATAACGGCAACAGTGTCGCCTGGTTTAACTCCAACAGCTGACAATCCTGCGGCGAGTTTTTTAATTCGATCGTTAAATGTCAGATAATTGTATCGACAAAGGTCTCCGCTTACGATTTCCTGCTGCGGTGAGGTGAGCATGGACGCGTGGAGGAGTTGCTTGATCAGAAGCGGATATGCATACGCAGAGGACGCCGGGATTTTAGACATGAATTTATTGCTGCATTTATAGTGGAAAAATTATACACAAAATTTCGATGTGGAAAATTAATATCAGGAATCGTTCGAGATGTTTTTTTCGACTTAAGTTAGTCAGAATTAATTTCCCCTGTCTGACGCAGGGTTCATGCTATATATTTGCGGTCATTAATAAAAACTTTCGGGTAGTAACGTTAATGACACAACTGAGCACAAAGCAGGAGGATCTCCGGGCCTCAGCACGCACCCTTGCAGAACAACAGTTCAGGTCCAGAGCGGCGGAGATTGACAGAACTGAAGAATACCCCTGGGATAACGTAGAGAAGCTTACCGAGGCCGGATTTATGGGAATGACCATCCCTGAAACCTATGGTGGAAAGGGCTATTCATATCACGATGCCGTGGTGGTAATAGAAGAAATGTCACGGGTATGTGGTGTGACGGGAAGAATTTCCGTAGAAGCCAACATGGGTGCGATTGGGGCGATCATGGAGTACGGTTCAAAAAAGCAAAAGCAGATTGCTGCGGGGCTGGTTTTAGGTGGTGATAAACCAGCAATTTGTATCACCGAACCCGAAGCAGGAAGTGCGGCGACAGAAATGACCACAGTGGCTGAAAAAAAAGACGGACGGTATGTTATCAACGGCAAAAAACACTGGATTACTGGCGGTGGTGTGTCAAAGTTGCATTTGATATTTGCCCGTGTCGTGGAAAACGGAGACTCTCAGGGAATTGCCGGTTTTATTGCTGTGCGAGATCAGTCGGAAGGGCTTTGTATCGGTACTCGGGAGCCCGCCATGGGTCTTCGAGGCATTCCAGAGACAGAGATTATTTTTGACAATCTCGAAATAGCTGACGATATGGTTCTGATCCCACCTGAAGGACTGAAGCGCGGCTTTGCCGGGCTTATGAATGCCTATAACGCCCAACGCGTGGGAGCCGGCACCGTAGCGCTTGGGATTGCTCAGGGTGCTTATGATCTGGCCCTCGAATATGCAGGAAGCAGAAAACAGTTTGGTCGTCCCATCGCTGAATTTCAGGGGCTGCAGTGGATGCTGGCAGATATGTCTATTGGTCTTGAGGCATCTCGCGCGTTGATACACAATGCGGCGGCAAGTGCAGCAACGACATCGGGTTCTAATTTCCCTGACATGCGCGCCGCTGCTCAGGCCAAAGTTTTGGCATCAGAAACGGCAATCAGGGTGACGAATGATGCATTGCAGATATTTGGGTCTGCGGGCTACTCTCGCAATCGCCCTTTGGAGCGCATGGCGAGGGATGCGCGAATGTTCACCATTGGTGGCGGAACGGCCCAGATTTTGAAAACTCAAATCGCAGGCTCTATTCTTGGGATCAAGGTTCCTCAGACTCGAGATGGATATTTGAAGTTGAATCAAAAAGGTCGTTAAATGAAACAGTTTTCAGACCCTTATGGTGTGGTTTACACCGCATCTGGTGAAGACAGTATTGCTCAGTTTAACGCGCTCACGCGATCTTATATGGGCTTTAGGCCGGAAACCGGGGATTTGCTCAAAACGCTTTTGATCTCTGACCCCGACATGCCCATGGCACATTGTGTTAAGGGATACATTGCCAAGTTGATAGGCTGTGCCAGCCATTCAAAGCGCGCTACGGGAATTTCTGAACGATTGAATCGGCAGTTGGAATCAGTGAATGTGACCGATCGGGAAAGGGGGCATGCTGCGGCTTTATCGGCCTGGTGTAACGGAAATATGGATTTAGCAACGGAAATATGGGAGAAAATACTTCTTGAGGATCCGTTGGACGGAATGGCATTGCGGTTGGCGCACTTTATGCATTTCTATTCCGGCGATGGGCGGAAGATTCGCGATTCTATGGCAAGAACATTGTCTCGCTGGCCGGACACTCATCCAGAGTATGGGTTTTTGTTGGGTATGTATGGCTTCGGTCTCGAAGAAGCAGGGGAC
>JAIBDK010000126.1 GCA_024679435.1 Gammaproteobacteria bacterium
CCCAGCTCACTCTGTAACTCATCCCATCGGGGTGAACATCACACAACCTTGCGGCCAGATTACCAACAGGCTTATCAATATTCATTCTCAGCGAAAGCATCGGGCGCCCGAGAATCTCTACAGGTTGAGTAAGTACGTCGCTGTCAAATACCAGCGATCCGCCATCATCAATTCGCTGATCAGCCGGCATTTCAGAGCCCGGCTTAAGGGTAAAAAACTCACCGCAGGCAATTCCGCAATCCTGCGGGGAACAGAGCGTCATCCGTTCGTTATTCCCGGACCGGGAATCAAGCTTGCCAGATTCGGTTAAATAAAACCCGGTATTCATGATGTTGAGCGAGGGCCACTGCGATTCTGACACCCATCGCCCGGATTCAAAATCGCGAGAACCAACCGGACGAATTCCCTCTGAAATATAGGCCCGGTAAGCCGGTATTTTCTCGACACCATTTTCAATATCCTTAAGCCAGCGATCCCACCACGCTATGGCTTCGCCATGAAAATCCATCCTCGGCTTCGGCCACGCCAAATGCGGGTACTTATGTATCCATGGACCATTAACCGCCGTTGTAACTGACCGACTGTTTTCGGCCATAGCCGGCGGTGCATTTATATAACCATCTGCCCAGCCACTGATGACCATGGATGGAATTGCAATCCCATCGTAATTTTCGCAAACCGAACCGTGTTTCCAGTAATCATCCCGCCGTTGATGACTTAGCCAGATCTCCAGAGGGAAAGGCTGAGTTCTCAACCGATGAAGCCACATTTTCTTCCATTGGTCACCCACCAGAACAGGATCTGGTGGACGGGATGCATAACACAGCATCACACTGGACCATGAGAAATTGGAATACAAATGGCAACCATTTTTAAAGTGAATGTCGTCGTTATAACGGTCTACTGTGGTGCCAATAGCAATGACAGCTTTGAGTGAATCCGGCCTCAATGCCGCTAGCTGCAAACTGTTAAAACCACCCCAGGATATACCCATCATGCCCAGATTGCCGTCGCACCAGGGCTGGCCTGCGATCCAGCCCATCACCTCCAGTCCGTCAGCGAACTCCCGCGGCGAATACTCATCATCAAAATCACCGTCTGACTCCCCGGTGCCTGAAATATCCACCCGCACGCCAGCGTAACCAGCCTCGGCAAAAACCGGATAAGTACTCTCATCCCGGGGAGAGGTTCCATCGCGCTTTCTATAAGGCAGGTATTCCAGAATCGCGGGCACAGGCTTGTTATGAGCATCATTAGGCAACCAGATTCTGGCCGAAAGCTTGCGGCCGTCCTTAAGAGTAATGAAGGTGTTTTCCAGTTCAATCATAAGCAAAAAAATCTGATCCGGTGGTTACATGGACAAAAGCTCGGTATTTGTCCGGAAGACTTAAATTTGAGCCCGGGCATTATGGTCGACATATACTTTTGAATCTGACAGTATAATCGCTTCTTGAAGCAATGATGCCAGAACACTGTTGCAGTATCAAAACTTACATCAGATAGCGAGTTAAAAATGACTGAAGAATTACAAAAAACGGCACTGGTTACCGGTGCGGGCACTGGAATAGGCAGAGCAGTCGCACTTGCGCTTCTGGAGCAGGGCTACGCCGTGTCATTAATTGGTAGAAGAAAGAAACCGTTGGAACAAACAGCACAATTATCAGGAAGTAATCACAACAATACGCTGATATGCTCAGGGGATGTGAGTAATCCAGGTGATGTTTCCCGGTTTTTCGCAGACACCAAAAATGCGTTTGGCCGACTGGACCTGCTATTTAACAATGCTGGCACGGGTGCACGTCCTGTTCCTATGGAGGAACTCAGCGTAGACGAATGGAAACAGGTCATTGACGTCAATCTTACAGGCGCTTTTCTCTGCACTCAGGAAGCCATTCGGTTGATGAAATCACAAAACCCAAAAGGTGGGCGCATTATTAACAATGGCTCAATTTCTGCCCATACGCCGCGACCTTTTTCAACGCCTTATACTGCAAGCAAACACGCCATTACCGGCCTTACCAAATCCACATCACTGGATGGCAGGGCTCATGATATAATGTGCGGACAAATCGACATTGGAAATGCCGCCACACCGATGACCGAAAGAATGAAAACCGGAGTTCCCCAGCCTAACGGCACTATCATGCCGGAGCCGACTATGAATGCAGACAATGTCGGAAGAGCTGTTGTTTATATGGATAGCCTTCCTCTGAAAGAAAATGTGCTATTTATGACGGTGATGGCCAATGAAATGCCATTTGTCGGTCGCGGTTAAAAATCATTCAGATTCAGTCAGGTGGTTTTGTGTTTAAGGCGGATTTTCTGGAACAGCAAGCATCCCTAACCATGCACAACCACCCCAGACCCAAACACATCCAAAGGCCAATATTTCCGTGGGTCGCTGTTATCGTTGCCCTGTTTCTCTCAGGCTGTTCCAGCGTTCCGGAACGGCGCGCACTGCCCCCCGAATATACCCTGGATGCTGCCATTCCCGGCATACCTGAGGCACGATTCTGGGGAGATGAATGGCCAACTTTTTCTGTGGAAAAATTCGAATCCTACACAGACTCTGATCTCAAAGAAAATTTTTCGAAACTTTATAATCAACCCCATAATTATCTTGCCATATCCGGCGGTGGTGCGAATGGCGCATTCGGAGCCGGATTATTACGCGGATGGACAGCAACTGACGTGCGACCGGAATTTAGTATGGTGACCGGTGTCAGCACCGGGGCATTAACCGCCCCTTTTGCGTTTCTTGGCTCCGATTACGATGACGTCATCAAACAGGTTTATACGACCACAACGACCAGTGACATTATTAACAAACGAAATCCGCTTAGTGCATTACTTGGAGATTCTATCGCTGACACCGCGCCACTCCAACACCTCATTGAAAAGTATGTCAACGTTGAAATTATTAACGCCATTGCAGTAGAGCATGGCAAGGGGAGACGGTTATTCATTGGCACTGTTAACCTTGATGCGGGTCGTGCGGTAATCTGGAACATCGGAGCCATCGCATCCAGCGACCATCCGGAAAAAGAAAAACTGATACATGACGTTTTACGCGCATCATCCGCCATACCCGTGGCTTTCCCCCCAGTGGTTATCCCTGTTGAGGCCAACGGTCAAACGTATGACGAAATGCATGTAGATGGCGGAACCGGCACCCAAGTTTTTGTCTATCCCGCTGCCATCGACTGGCAAAAGATTACCCAGTTGCTAAAGGTAAAAGGGAATCCTAAGGTGTACGTGATCCGAAATTCTTTCCTTGATCCGGATTACCTGGGAATGAAACGTAATGTCCTGCCTATTGCTTCACGGACTATCGATTCCCTGATCAGGACTCAGGGCATAGGAGATCTTTATCAAATTTATGCATTATGTGAACGAGATAACAATGATTTCAATCTTGCATACATCTCCTCAGACTTTAGAGAAAAACCCACTGAAGCCTTTGACCCTGTATACATGACCAAACTTATGGAATATGGTTATCAGCTAGGCATTCAGGGATATCCCTGGCAAAGCACCCCTCCCGGCTTTACTCTGAAGTAATAATAAAGTTTCTGAGGAACAAGCAAACCGCAGTATTTTTTGCTCAGTAGAGCCATCTAGTATAAATATTACCCATAAATAGAGCGAATACTATAGATTTTACTTGATTGATATTTTTCCAAAGCTGATCGTATATTTGTATCCTGTTGTTGTTCAGATGGTAATTGACTATGCGCGAAAAAGTTACGAACCCTGTAGATAATGGCGAAGGAGAAGTTTTTATAGATGATGGATATGAAGAGCTTCCCAGTGAAGTCCTTAACGTTGACACTCACAGCTCATCAACAGAAAAATCCACTTTTGAAAGTAAGACTGACACTAAACTGGTCGCAAAAAAACGAATGGATGATTATCTCGAACGCAAATGGTTCAAAGATCAGGGATGGGATGATGACGATGAATTATTCAGTGACGAGTATTTTTCTGACGACGATATTTAAAAGTCTTACGATCATAATTTCCAGGAGACAGCGTCTCGCAAATTATCCGGTATGGACTCCACATCGACCGATATAAAAAGCAGGACTAGACTCAGTCACTGCAGCAGAAATTACCCCAAAAGCCTCATCAGGGCTTCTGATATGGAACTGATGAAGCCGCAACATAATTATGGAAAAGAGCTATACCCCTCTGCCGGCCACTCATCTATTTATCCGGCAGATTTTTCTTACCCAGTAATTTCCCAATAGTGAATGACGTTCTTGGCACATAAGCATAGGACGTTCGCTCGATTTTAGTTGGACGAACCCGCATACGGGCAAGGCTGAAGACAACCAGCAATAAATGTGCAATCGCGATAAACCCGAAAAAAGCCGGGGGGCCAAAACGATCAATCAGCGATGACGTCACCAGCGGGCTGAAGATGGCTCCGATACCATAAATAAACATCAAAGAGGCATTCACTTCCACTGCGCTGCCTGGGTCAGTAAAGTCATTGGTGTGGGCAGTAGAAACTGAAAAAATCGGAAACGTCACCATCCCAAACAGCAAAGCGCCAGAATAGATTATCGTCATATCAGAGGAACCAAGCCCGGCAATGGAACTGCAAACAAATACGCTGCACACCGACAAACCAATTAACACCCATCGACGATCGAACTTGTCGGCCAGCCAGCCTACCGGAAACTGTGCCAGCGCCCCACCAATGAGAACTGTAGCCAGAAAATAGCCGATCTGTCCGGCGGTAAGACCCACCTCCTTGCCATATATCGGGCCTACCATCCGAAAAGAAGATGATGTCAGCCCCGCTACTACCACCCCGGCAGCGCCCAGCGGGGAAATCTTTGCAGTTTTAATCGGTCTTAATCTAGGCGCATCCGGTGTCACTGGCTGTTGAGTAGTGGTAAGAGCCAGAGGCAACAAACAAGCACAGCAAAGAATTGCCAGGAAATTATAGGATATATATGAAGCGGGTTCGAGTACGCCAATCATAAGCTGGGCACTCGAGGATGAAACAATATCCACCACTCGATAAACACCCATTACTCTTCCTCGAGACTGATTGGTAACCTTGGCCTGCAACCACGCTTCGATGATTGTGTAACAACCGGCTACACACAAACCGGTCATAATCCGCAGACCCGCCCATACCAGGGGATCCAGAAACATCGGATGGGCAATGGCGCCAATGGCACCGCAGGCAGCAAATGCCGCAAACCCCCGGGCATGACCCACAGTGCCAAGAATTCGGGGCGCCCACCAGCAACCCACAAAAAAACCCAGAAATTGCGCCGATCCCATAAGCCCAATTTCGGTTTTACTAAAGTTTAGAGCGAATCCTGACAGCGCATCCAGGGGCCCAATGGACCCGGAACTCAATTGAAGCAACGTGATTGACAGGAAGAGAGCGGCGAAAGTTATCAATAAACGCATCAGCAATCACGATTTAAATTTGTTGATAGTATAAACATTTGGGGCCAATCTCAGGCTCACTGAATTCACGCAGATTGTCGCATTATTCCTGGCCATCGGGGCGTCTGATCCTCGGCGCTATCGAATCATTACAAATTAAGTCAACTCACAGAACCTTTCCATCGGCTACCGGTATAATCGTGCGCACCGTCAGAGTTTCTTATTGAAAGAAGCCGGCCTTAAGCAAGGCGTTCTGGCGATACTCCCGATCACTACTCCACCCATTAAACCACTTTGCGTGCACCCAGTCTGGAAAGTACGTCTGCATAGCCCTGTTGGGCCCATCTCGAATCAGGCCTGGATGCTACTCTTTCTGCCAATAGCCCACGAGCCTCAAGATCATTGCCAGACTTCCTCGCCATATCAATGGTGATCATGGAGAATAAATCCCGCTGGGCCATACTGCCCCCCACCGGATCCATACTGTATCTAGCTGAAACCAGGGTTTCAAACGCTTTCTCATAGTTTTCTGTCCGCGCCTGCTGCAACCCCTGAGCCAGAGTCAGCCCGACGGCATCCGTTACACGACCCTGGCTATCACTCTGTTTAGACCAGTCCCGCAAATTCTTCATCATGGTTTCGATAGCGTTCTTATCTGCCGTTGCGATTAACGGCATCAAATAATGCAAACTA
Source organism: Gammaproteobacteria bacterium (assembly GCA_024679435.1). Lineage (GTDB taxonomy): Bacteria > Pseudomonadota > Gammaproteobacteria > Arenicellales > Poriferihabitantaceae > JAIBDK01. The sequence goes on from JAIBDK010000126.1 coordinate 6,106, forward strand.
ACAAAAATCAGATCGCGATCTTGCAGATGCTCGTTAGCCACATCTGCCAACCGTAGCCATCTTTCTCCGATTTCGACGTTGAACATTTCGAGCCGCCAAAGCAATGAAGATGCATTGCAAATATCCAGATAGAAGCCCGATTCGATGTCAGACACCACCTGCTCATCATAAATCTTTAACGCTTCGTCCAGCTCATCTCTTTCCAGATGAAAAAGACACTGATGCCAGTACAAATGAAAACGAAAGTTGTTAACCGTCGACCAGCTATCTTTCAAACTGATAATCCACTCAATACCTTCTTCATGGCGTTCGGTCATTTCCATAACATGGGCCACCGCATGCACCGACCATGAATCTGCAGGATTTATCTCCACGGCTCTTCGGGCATATTTCTCAGCCTCAACAAAGTCCCCTGCTTCTTCGAGACCGAAGCCATACATACCCAACAAAAACCCATACTCTGGATGAGTGTCCGGCCAGCGAGACAATGTTCTTGCCATAGAATCACGAATCTTCCGCCCATCGCCGGAATAGAAATGCATAAAGTGCGCCAACCGCAATGCCATTCCGTCCAACGGATCTTCAAGAAGTATTTTCTCCCATATTTCCGTTGCTAAATCCATATTTCCGTTACACCAGGCCGATAAAGCCGCAGCATGCCCCCTTTCCCGATCAGTCACATTCACTGATTCCAACTGCCGATTTAACCGTTCAGAAATTCCCGTAGCGCGCTTTGAATGGCTGGCACAGCCTATCAACTTGGCAATGTATCCCTTAACACAATGTGCCATGGGCATGTC
>JAIBDK010000370.1 GCA_024679435.1 Gammaproteobacteria bacterium
CATATATCAGGTAATTCACGGCACCCAATTCATCCCCCAAAGGATACATTCTCGATCCACCCAGTATGCCACTGATAAATTTCTGAAAATTTAAATCTCTGTATAATTGCTTCAACGGGCTACTTTCCGATATCAAATCTCCTGCAATAAAGGTGTGCGATGCAGGAAGCTTCATTCGCCGCGGATGATTCTCTGGCAGATGAACATTATCCCCTTCGCTCAGATTATCTGAATAGGGAGAAAACTGGCCAACCATACGGTGACCCAAGTTACGTATTAGCTTGATGTCTTCCAGCGTTTTTTTAACAGATGGGATTTTAAAAAAATCATGCAGGGCTAAAATGCCGTCTCGATTGAACATTACACGACAGTTTTCAATAAACTTTTTACCATGAACTGACTCCAGATCATGGAATGGGTAATGATCGCAATTAAAGTGACTATGCATAAAAAAGGCCAGGGAGAGCTCGCTGGCCTGTCATTATTAATGAATTAGATTAACATCAATATCTGAACGTCTATCAGACTTTACTCACCAGAGATTTTATATAGTCGATTCGGGCTGAAACGTCTTCTTCGAGATGTTGTACTTCTTCAGCAATCAGCTTTCGAATTTCATCGGAACTATCTCTCTTGTCCATCAAATGTTCGAGCTCCGACACTGCATTTCTGAATTCCGCAGAGCTTTCATAAATCACCTCAGTTTGCCGGGTTCCACTGTCCACCATGGTGGACTTTTTTAATTGCGGAAAGCGAAACTTTTTACTCTCCGGTAACAGTGATCCTTTTTTACGATTATAAGTAATTCTGAGTATATCGACATGTTCACTCATAAAAGTTGCAAATCGTGAAATTTGCTCAGGGTTCTGGATCCCCATCGCGGTCAGTGCTGGATTTTTGCTCATAATGTTCTCCTGGCCTTATCAGGCATTGGGCTGCTGGTCTTCTTTACCAAGTTTTTCGAAGCCGTGCAGTATCTTTTGTGCTTCCGCTTCAGCAGCTGCGAGTTCGTCCAGGGAACGGTGACAGGCAATCTGATGACCAGATTCCTGCTTCAAGGTCGGGGGATTAACATTATCACAGGTCCCTTCAATTCCCATGGGACAACGATTATAAAATGGGCAACCAACAGACGTGATTTCCACACCCTTGGCGATGCCCACCGCCATTTCCCGTTTTTTCATAGTGTCTTCAAGCCAACCGATTCTCATTTCCGGGACGGAGCTGATCAATAGTCGTGTATAGGGATGGAAAGGTGGCGTAAGGACTTCGTCTGTGGGGCCCTGCTCAACAACCCGACCCGCATAAAGAACAACAATTTCATCCGCAAAAGAGGCAACCGTCGATAAATCGTGGCTGATAAACACAAATGACACTCCGGTCTTATCCCGAAGTGCAGTAAGCAGCTTAATGACGTTGGCGCCTACTATGGAGTCCAATGCTGATGTTACTTCGTCACACAACATCACTTCCGGATTTGCCGCCAGAGAACGAGCCATGTTAATTCGTTGCTTTTGGCCCCCCGATAATTCCATGGGGTAACGACTGGCAAACTCAGCCGGTAATTCCACCATTTCCAGAATTTCAGCCACTTTCGCGTGCTTTTCTTTACCCTTTAACCCATGATAAAACTCAAGCGGCCGACCGATGATATCGCTGATAACCTGCTTCGGATTCAGGGCAGTATCCGCCATCTGAAAAACAAACTGAATTTTTTGTAGCTCTTCCAGTTTTCTGTCCATCAAGCTGCCTTCCAGTTGCTCTCCTTCGAGCAAAACGTCACCTTTGGCCTGGGGCAACAGGCCCGCCATTACCCGGGCCAGCGTCGATTTCCCGCAACCCGACTCTCCGATAACGCCGACAACATGGCCGTTATCAACTTCAACATTAATATCCCGGAGAATGGTCACTTTTGGCTCTCCATCTACAATGCCTCCATAACCTGCTGTCATATCCTTCACTTCAATCGCAGGCATGTCACGGTCATGCTCAGCCCCCACGACAGCCCCCATACCCGCAGTAGGCGTTGGTCTCACGGCCGCCATCAATCTTTTGGTATAGGCGTGTTGCGGGTTATTGATTATCTGGTCCGCGGTCCCCTGCTCCATAATTTCTCCGCTATACAAAACGACAATGTAATCAGCAATCTGGGCAACTACCGCAAGATCATGGGTGACATATATTGCAGCAGAATTCTCTTCCCGAATTACTTTTTTAAATGCCTTTAGCACCTCGATCTGGGTGGTCACATCCAACGCCGTTGTGGGTTCGTCCAACACCATTAAATCGGGATTACCGCATAGTGCCATCGCCGCCATTAGTCGCTGCAATTGTCCACCGGACACCTGATGGGGATAGCGAAAGCCGATCCGGTCAGCGTCGGGTAACTCCAGCGCATGATAGAGCTCAACGGCACGTTTGGTTGCTTCCTCCTGATTCAGAACACCATGTAAAACCGCGGATTCTGTCACCTGTTCGCCGATCGTAATTGCCGGATTAAAGGTGGCCGCCGCACTTTGCGCAAGATAGGCGACGTTGGCACCACGAATTTCCCTTTGTCGTAGCGGCGGCATGGTAATGACATCCTCCCCTTTCAGAAGCACTTCACCACCAGCAAAATGCAGGCCAGGCTTGGTATAAGCAAGAGAAGCCAGAGAGATCGTTGTTTTTCCGGAACCTGATTCACCGATTAGGGCAACAACCTCCCCCTTATGGATATCAAAGGTCACACCTTTAACGATCGGGATTTCTACTCCATCGTCGTTAGTGGCGCTGATGCGAAGATCTTTAACTTCAAATAATTTTTCTTTTTCCATCGTTCTACACCATTTTTTTAGCTAGACTGCCGCCAGACTTGGCGGAAATATCATCCACAATCAAATTAATTGCGATGGTGAAACTGGCTATCGCACAAGCAGGCCAGATTGCAGCGTAAGAACCATAGGTCAAACCCTGAAGATTCTCTCGCACCATACTTCCCCAGTCTGATGCAGGCGGCTGAACGCCGAGACCAAGGAAACTTAACGATGAAATGAATAAAACAACAAATACCAGTCTTAAGCCAAAATCTGTTGCCAGAGGCATTGCCGCATTGGGCAA
>JAIBDK010000379.1 GCA_024679435.1 Gammaproteobacteria bacterium
TAAACACCTTTACCGAATCATCCAGAATTTCAAGATCTGCGATTAACAATCTGGTCTGATCCCAGGGCATAAATGGGTGGTCCCATTCAATCCAGGCGAGAGTATTGAGACTGGGACAAACCACAGGACTGGAATAAAAATCTGCTCCGCCGGCCAATACAGAATAGTTTTTTTCGGGACACCCAACATCAGAAAAGTCCAGAGGAATAGCAATCAAAAAGCTCTGGTTTTCGCTTCCCTGAATCTCCTGCTCGGATACCGCCAACAGAAAACCCATTTCAGGAACCAGACAAATATCCGCAAAACCGCAACAACCTTCAATATTGTCACCGGCAAAAAGCAATCTGGGTGGGGCTTTGTTTAATACATCCTGCAAATACAGAGAAGAATCATCAAAATTGTTAAATACCAGTTTACTCCCCCACACCGCAAAACACTTTCCACCATATTCATTGACCCGAGTGCGTATATTGAACGGGCGTGGCGTAACAATATGCCGATTCGGTGAATCGCCTTTTCCAACTATTGCATTTCTGCCTTTCTGTTCGGATATGGATTCAAGCCAGAACGTTCCCCCCTGAACCGAAAAAGGAAAAGACGGGATGGCGGATCGATTCACTGCCTGCTCAATGTCTAGATAACTATCCCATAGCCCATAGGGCGTTGCAGAAATCTTACTCATAATCATGGTTTCCGGTATATTTTGATTTCAGACATTCCCCGATTAAAGCGGCATAAACGCTTAGTCTTCATCATATAAAGAATGAATAAGCAATCTAGTCTTCCCATCTGAAAAATTACCGGCGCTAAAAAACCCGGGCTTTGCCTCAAGCGCAAACCGAAACGGTTTGCCCGGATAGTAAAGTCTCGAATTTCCATCATCATAAGTATCCATTCGTAAAGATTTAATCAGCACCCCCTTGTCATCAAAAAAACCAATATCCAGCGCTCCTTTTACATTTCTCATATGGAATCGTGCTGAAACAGATTTGCTATAAACAAATAGAATCGTGGTTTTATTGATGATTGCCTGACAAATGTGCTGATAACCGCTTGCTCTCTCTTTGTTATCATCCGCGATATAGGACTTAAACCGGATAATTTTTCCTTGACCGTTAATGATGGAAACCTCTTCCTGATGCATTGTCGCCATTCCGCTGGTTAGATTGGTGCATCCTGAATCCGCATATACGAAGACCGAAGCGAAAAAGCAAAAAACCCAGAGAAGCCCACCAACAACGGGGGTTAAAAACGCTTTCAAAGCATCCAGGATGATTCTCAAAATGACAGCTCCTTACTTACAGTTTTCAATTATGATATGAGAAAGTCGACAATTTAAATGAGCTCAATATGAATACCCATCCCTATCTCGTTCCTTTCAATTCATCATTCCGGATTAATCACAGTGCAACCACACCAGATAGCCCTGTTGAGTCAGAAAAGAAACTAAAAAAGAAACTTGAAAAAGTGAACGACCAATTATACGAACTACAGCGTAAATTATATGCACATAATCGTTATGCAATTCTACTGGTTTTTCAGGCCATGGATGCGGCAGGAAAAGATAGTGCCATCCGACACATCATGCGCGGAGTTAATCCTGCGGGCTGTCAGGTATTTTCTTTTAAGCAACCTTCCACAGAAGAGCTGGAGCATGATTTTTTGTGGCGCAGTGCAAAACGACTGCCCGAACGTGGTCGCATAGGAATATTCAACCGCAGCTATTATGAGGAAACTCTAGTGGTCAAAGTCCATCCGGAATATCTTAAAAGTCAAAACCTTCCTGTAAAACCTGACCCGGAAACATTCTGGGAAAAACGATATCAGTCGATCCGTGAGCACGAACGCCACCTGAGTCGGAGCGGCACGGTCATCCTCAAATTCTGGCTTAATGTCTCACGGGAAGAACAGAAAAACCGTTTCCTTGACAGACTGACAGACCCTGCCAAGAACTGGAAGTTCTCTAAATCTGACATTCGTGAACGAAGTTTCTGGGATCAGTATATGCAGGCTTATGAAGCGACTCTTAATGCCACTTCCAGAGACTTTGCACCTTGGTATGCCATTCCGGCAGATAACAAGGCATATGCCAGATTGACAATTGCCAACATCATTGTCGACACTATGGAAAAACTTGATTGTCACTACCCTGAGGCTCGGGACGAAGAAAAGCAAAAATTTTCCGAAATGGAAGAACTATTGCGCAGTGAAAACACGAAAAGTTTTGATTAACAAACTAGCTAGCCAGGAATAACAAACAGAGAGCCCGATGACATCATCAATGGTAGATGGCGATTTCTTGAGTCAACTCCGCCGGGTTTATGGAACAAAGGTCATAACCGACCGGGATAAACTCGCGTTATACACTGACGAATCAAGGGGGCGATTTTTCAGTGAATGTATGGCGGTCGTACTTCCCGGTTCGACCCAGGAGGTATCTCAGCTGATACGGGTCTGTAATTTATTTCGGGTAGGCGTTGTCGCCCAGGGCGGAAATACCGGAACCGTTGGCGGCTCGGTTTCAAAGTCAAGTCAGATTATTGTTAATCTTAAGCGTATGAACCAAATTGTCGACATAGACAAAGAAAACTACGCGATCACTGTTGAATCAGGATGCATACTTGAACATATCACGGACACTGCAATCGCAAAGGAACGTTTTTTTCCCTTGAGTCTAGGGTCCAGGGGAAGCTGTCAAATCGGAGGAAACCTGGCAACCAATGCAGGTGGAATGAATGTTATCAGATATGGAAACACCAGGGATCTGGTGCTGGGTCTTGAAATTGTACTGGGTGACGGAAGAGTTTTGAGTGATCTGAGTTGCCTGAGAAAGAATAACGCCGGATATGATTTGAAAAATCTGTTTGTCGGGTCTGAAGGAACGCTGGGCATAATTACTCAGGCGGCGTTACGGCTGTTTCCACAGCAACGGAGCGTCATAACAGCTCTGGTAGGTATCGAAACTCCAAATGATGCTATTGAACTACTTGAACATATTCGCAATGCCAGCAACGA
>JAIBDK010000487.1 GCA_024679435.1 Gammaproteobacteria bacterium
ACGTTGCTGGATGATGTTACGGGTTTACCGGTTTCTTGATTTTCGCTAGAGAACCGGCAGCACTGTGAGTCTGTTAAGATGCGTTTTTACAGTGTCACGATGTCGGGGAGATCGCCAGATTTGATGCTTCAACACGGATAAACTACAATCCTTAAGAATAAAAATTAGTTCCGCTCTTTATGGTCAAATCATCCGTCTCAAAAAATCGAATCCTGGTCGGTGTTTTTATTGTTTTTGGTTTTATTCTTTCCCTGATATTTGTTAACAATGCCAGCGATGTTTCCGAGCTTCCGAAATGGGTTTCGGACTGGTTTAGATTTGAAGATTGGGTTAATGATGCAGAGCAATGGCTAAAGGATAATTACCGGTGGTTTACCCGTATGATAGCGGGTGGAATCGAAGCGGCTCTGTACTTGGTCGAGGATTTTCTTATCGACTCACCATGGCTCTTTGTTCTCCTGCTGCTTGTTTTGCCAGCATTACATTATGGAGGTCTTCCACTCGCGCTGCTCACCGTTGTCGGCGGATTATTCTGGGGCGGGGTAGGTATGTGGGAGGCCAGTATGCAAACGCTGGCCCTGATGGGTATGTCAGTCATACTGTCCATCGTTCTCGGCGTTTTTCTTGGGGTGCTGAGTTCTCAAAGTGATCGGTTTGAGGCGATTCTTCGGCCTGTTCTGGACACGATGCAGACCATGCCTGCATTTGTCTATTTATTGCCAGCCGTGTTCTTCTTTGGTATTGGTGGACCGCCAGCGATCATGGCGACCATGATTTATGCACTTCCGCCGGTAATAAGATTGACCAACCTGGGAATTCGACAGATATCGACAGAAACACTGGAGGCCGCCCATTCATTCGGGTCCACTCGAATGCAGACGTTATTTAAAATACAGATCCCCATGTCTTTACCTAGCATTATGTTGGGAGTGAATCAAACCATCATGATGGCGTTAGGGCTGGTAGTTCTGGCTACTTTTATCGGTGCTGACGGTCTTGGGTCTGAAGTGTGGAAAGCTATTTACAAGTTAAAGGTAGGCTGGTCTCTGGAAGGGGGGCTATGCATTGTCTTCATGGCAATTATTTTCGACCGGCTTAGTTTGGCGCTCGGGCAACCGAAATCGGAAGGCCTGCCGACTAATTCAATTCCTTTTCACCTGTTACCTCAGGCCTGGGATATACACCCCTGGGCGGTCAATGTTGAAAAGGTAATTGGCGTATTCTGGAACGCAGTATCGAGTGGTATGGGGTTCATTGTTAACGGCTTCGCGAAGATCGTGTCGGGAATAGTTGGTGTTTTTAATGGCAGTCTGAGCAAAAGCGCGTACTTGTTTATCTCCGGATCGCGATTCTTGTTCGGCAGTATTGTGTTGTTGACGCTGATACTCTTGTACGACGCATTTGGCCCTGGTATTGGTGGTTTTCCGGAATCCATGGAGTTTTCATTTCGTGAGCCGGTGGATAACGCCGTGGCGTGGCTTACGGTTAATCCGACGTTCATCGCTTTTACTAAGGGTGTGCGTGCAATTATCTATCTGTACTTTCTTCA
>JAIBDK010000160.1 GCA_024679435.1 Gammaproteobacteria bacterium
AGGTCTGCAAACGGCCAGAAGCCGACATATTTGCTGCACCCCTCATGGGTTGATAACTTGGGTCTCGAACCATCGAGTGAAGTCCGATTCCCCACGGGATTTGAATGTTAACCACGCGTAAGGGACACCATAATTCAGACTTTCCCTGCGATAAACGGCACGGTGTATGCCTCGTAATTGCGCTTCGCTAAAACCATGCCCTGCTACTGTTGCTTCATATTGGGCCTCGAATAAGAGAAGCAGTCTGATCCCGAGCAATGTAAGACGGTCACTCTCAACTTTACTTAACTCGGTACTATCTTTGTTCATGAGCTCTATAAGCGTCGGGTCCTGAATAACGAGATCGACAAATGAATTTGACTGGCTGGATCGGTTAGCACTCGATTCAACCATTAGTAGTTCATTGTTTTGTCTGTATTCCAAGGTGATAAACATCAGACCGACGATCACACCAACGTTTGTTGCTATGGTGAGCCACTCACTTAATTTGGAATTACTGGTCAATTTCTTATGCTCCAAGTGGTCTATCAGTGTCCAGCGACACTGGCACAATATTACGACATTTCCTAGCGTTTAGTTTACGCACAACCCCAGATTCCAGTTAGTCACATAATCGAGGTAAGTCCTTTGCACGTCCTCCGTGTAGGTCACTAGTGTCACGATTGCCACAATAGAGCTTTATTGTAAATTCTATAGCTGCTACTAGCCTTTCGGCCTCACTCGCGGTGAAGGTCTGCTCCTGAGCTGCGACCTCAACCGGTCAATGCAACATCTAAACTCTAACTACAGAGCGAAGGATGTTGAAAATGAAGTATCGAACGAGGATTTATTACTCAGACGCACAGAAGGCGTTGATGTGGGATCGATGGGAGAAAGGCGATTCCATGCATGCCATTGCTCGTCTTTTTGATCGAGGCCATGGATCTATTCAGCGTATTCTTATGGAGACAGGCGGGATACGGCCACTGTCGAGAAGTCGCTCCAAATTACATCTGACATCAGCTGAGCGCGAAGAAATTTCACGCGGTGTAGTAGCTGGACACTCGATCCGGTCGATTGCCGCATCACTCGGACGTGCAGCTTCAACAGTGAGTCGTGAGGTCAATCGTAACGGTGGTCGTCGAAGGTACAGAGCGAACCATGCCGATCAGGCTGCCTGGGATCGGTCACATCGATCGAAGCGGTGTAAACTGGTTAAGAACCGTGCGTTGGCTCACATCGTGGCGAAGAAGCTCAAGCAGCTCTGTTCTGCCAACCTGATACCAATCAGGACTCCTTATTGTTCGCCGCGCCCACCCAGCAGTCTTTGAGCTGGTCTGGAACCCGGCAGCAAAACAATGGCATCGTAGCCATTAATCAAATCCCTCAGTTTCCATTGTTCAATGTCTGCCACCTGTATACGAAACAAACGTTGATACGGTCGCAAGGCACGGAGATCAATCAGGGTGGGAACCGTTGGTTGTTGTGCAGGTAAAAGTGGTTTCATCCAGTCGGGCAGATCATCCAGAGTCTGATAGTTTTCACCTTGTGCGTACACTGCAATCCCGTAGGCTTCCATTCCGTTAACGATGGCAAACTCATGGGCAAGATTTCCGATGGGATAAGCGTGTGTAGGACTCTTGCCATGATAAAGATGATAATTACCATACTTGAACAGCGCTTTTGGTAATGAACCGTCCTGACTGGCAGCATGATATCGCTCGAGAAAAAGCTCCTTTATTAGTGCCTCGCGGACGGTATTGTTGTACAGACCAACCCAATCACCCCCTTCGGCCCGAATATAGTAGCCATAAATTTCCGCCGATTTTTTCAGACCAGTAAGCAAACGGTCTGCACGTGATTTTGGGGCGGGGTCGAAAACCTGAATCAGGGATTCGATTTGTTTCTCGGTATCTGACTGTATCAGCCAGTTATCCTCGAAGCCCGGCGTGTTTTCCGAATCTCGTGCCAGGGCATACATTTTCTGTGTCAATGACTTGCTGTCATCATTAGCAGTCAGGGAAATCAACTCTTCCAATGCTCGTGCTGAACTGGTGGCCTGTTCCGCTCCCCAGATGGCATCGGGCCCCGGTATCATCGAAGACACATCCGCCAACAGACTTAAATCCTCGTCCGTATCGAACTCAAACAGTGTGGGGTATTTGGCCGAATAAGCGGCCAGGCGTTCAGCATTGCCCCTACGATCGGGGGCAAGCGCATCTTCAATGGCAATAGGATCCTGCTCTACCACCAGCGTTCCAAAGCCATGATGCTGATGCAACATGCGAAACAGGGCACCAGCAAAAATGGGTATCTCATGATCCATATGTTGTTCGCCAAGCAAAACAAACTGGCTGGATGCAGTTGCTTTAACCAGGAAATTGGCAGCTTCACCTTTAAGCTCTTGCTTCGAATAGCTGAAAACATAACTGTTGTTAGCAACGAGTGTGGTTGTTTCGGGTGGCTCCTCCGTTGTTTGTGCCATCAGGGGCAATGAGCAAAGCAGGATACCTATCATCAGCAGGTTGATTTTCAATTCTTTCTCCACTTTTTTTCTTTGGTGTTGTCTTGAACTCGGCTTTGAAATGCCGCAGATTCTGAATTGGTATTCCGAGTATAAGTAGTTTAATCACTATATTTCCAGAAACCTCAAAGTAAAAACAACTATTCATATACCCAATTGATGCGCAATTTGCTCAGTTTTGAGCGTTCAGGTGTATTTCACGCCAAAATTTGTGCTCGGGCGAAAAAAGCCCTACCGCTACCTGACCGGGAACAGCAAATGACGGCTATGGTTGGGTCCTTCAGACGAACAAACCCTTTGTCGGAAAAGCTCGTCAGTCCGGTAACAATCCGGTTGCTGCAGATGTTGCATTGTCATCCAAGTGAGTGAGTGTTTTCTAAATAACTGCCGGGTCTTCGATACTGGCACTGAACCTATGACGCAGATAACTGAATATCCACTGTTGGCCGGAAGCAGCCGTTCTTAATAACTCAGTGCTAACTTCTGCTTTAGTAGGAAAAGCAGCCATCAAAGAAGTGAGTTTCTCGTTGATGTAAAGGTCTGCTAGCGGCCAATAGCGATCATTCACTGCTCAGTTTTAATCAGAAATTTAGAAGGCCAAGGTCTATAATTAGTATGAGTAACTGAACGCTATCCATTCGCTAGATTATTGGCACACCCAATAACTTCCAGAACCGATAGCGGCGAGAGCCGTGCGGGGAACAATCAATTAATTGATTGATGGAGGTTCGTCATGAAATTGCAAACACACGAGTGTAGTAGATACGATCTGGCAATTGACGGCATCACAGACGAAACAGTTTGGAAGTTGCAAGAAATGGGCATCAAATTCACAGACCAGGACACTCCGATCTTACCAAGTGGGTCAATGACACTTCTTGAACTCCGTTCCGGAAACACCACAGAGCAATCACCAGTGATAAGGAATTTATCCGAACACACGTAAGCAGGAACCAAGAAGGGATATTTATCGACTAAGTCTATTAAACGGAACCCTAAGCTACGATTTTCCGCCTATCTCCCGAACCGGTGAGGTTCTGATTTTGCGCGTTGCAGCGAACAACATTGCCTTGTGTGAAGCACTTATCGGGGCAACCGATCAACTATTAGTGCGTTGTTCATTTTTCTATATTACTTTCGAAACCCGAATACTTTACTCCCGATAGCAAGGCCATCTCGCGGTGCCAGGTCGCCAGGTCATCTTTTTTAAACTGGTTCAAGTGGTCATGACCACAGGCACGCGCCATCACCTGCATCAATTCGATGCTGGCACTGAAAAAGTTACCCAGCTGAACTGAAGATTTTTCAATATTCAGTCTTTTGCGTAACTCTGATTTTTGAGTAGCGATGCCAGTCGGGCAGTTATTCGTATTGCACATCCTGGCGGCGACACAACCGATGGCTTGCATGGCGCTGTTTGAAATGGCAACACCGTCAGCACCCAGAGCCAGCGCTTTAACAAAATCAATGGGCACACGCAGTCCACCGGTAATAACAAGCGTTACACGGCCACTCGCAGCTTGCTGATCAAGAAACCGGCGCGCCCTGGCCAATGCCGGAATTGTCGGGACACTGATATGGTCGCGGAACATTTCAGGTGCCGCACCGGTACCTCCTCCCCGGCCGTCAAGGATGATGTAATCTGCAGAGGCGTCCAGCGCAAATTGCATATCCCGTTCAATGTGGTTGGCACTCAATTTAAAACCGATGGGAATGCCACCGGTAATCTCCCTTACCCGGTCGGCAAACCGTTTGAAGTCTGCAACCGATGATATGTCTCTGAAAGTGGGTGGCGATACAGCTGATTGACCCTCAGGAATGCCTCTGACCTCGGAGATTTTTCCCCTGTTTTTGTTGCCAGGCAAGTGGCCGCCCGTGCCTGTTTTTGCACCTTGACCACCCTTGAAATGAAATGCCTGGACTTTTTCTAACAGTTCTTCTTTATAACCAAATCCAGCGCTGGCCAGTTCATAGAAATACCGCGAGTTTGCAGCCTGCTCTTCCGGCAGCATCCCACCCTCTCCGGAACAGATTCCTGTGCCTGCCAGTTCGGCACCTCTTGCCAGGGAAATTTTTGCTTCCTCGGACAGGGCCCCGAAACTCATGTCAGAAACCATTAATGGAATTTTCAAACACAGCGGCTTCTTCGCTTCCGGTCCTACGATCAGTTCCGTGGCAACATCCTGATCTTCCATCAATGGCTTGGTGGCCATTTGTGCGGCCATGATCTGGATATCGTCCCAATGTGGTAGTTGATTACGTGGTACCCCCATGGAAGTCATCGGGCCATGATGACCAAGCTTCGACAGACCTTCTTTGGCAAGTTCATGAATAAAAGCCACAGTGGGCTCTTCGGGTGTGGGAACCGCTATGGGTAACTCGGAAACCGAGGATTCAATTCCCGGGCCTTCTTTCCCGACTTGATCGGCAGAAAACTGTTTGTGTGACCCATCACAATACGGCGCATTGCGGGTATGTTTACAAGCACACAGGTATGCCTTTCCTTCCTGATCTGATTTAAAGGCCCTGGGCTTGAAGGGTGTGCCCGCGTGTGACCCGTCGCAAAATGGCTGGTTTTTTGAGCGACCACATACACAGAAGTAATATTCTTGATCCTTGTTAAGGTCTACCCCTGCAGGTTTATTGTCAGAAATAATGGGATTCGTCATGTATTTTCTCGCCAGGTTTTTGCCGTGATGTTTATAAGCTATCAGATAAAGCCCGGCCGTGTTGAACGTGCACCCGTCTACCATCGGAATAAACTTCTCATTTTGAGTTCTATGGGGCAAAATTTAATAACAACTTTCACTTAATCGAAGCACGGGAAAATAAAAATGAGAATGTATCCACTTCCAAATGGCAAGTACTTAAATCCGTTATTGGTCACCTGTTGTTACACGGTCCAGATTGAAAAGAACATTTTTCAATCTGTTTATGAAATAGATAATGATTATCAGGTTTTGTGCTCTCACGAGACTTTTGATGAGGCCAATAAGGATGTATTGGATTTTGTTAAATTCTGCGAAAAAAATAAGGATTAAGGATCCTCAAGATTCGGGCCGCGACTCAGTTTTATAGACGCTATTACTCAACAGGTGTCCTGCGCCAAACGAGGACATAGATGATGACATTGATGAGCAACACCGCCAGGCCGAGCTGGACTTGTATTTCAGAGGTCAGCCCTGACGGGTAAACCAACGGCACCAGGTAGTGGCCGATAAAATCACCCTCGTAACCACTGGTACCGGCTGCAATCCGCAGGTCGTTTTCCAGGTAGGTCAAAGGACAAACCCAGCCCTGAAATTCGATGAGAATACCCCAAAAGGCACAAGGGATA
>JAIBDK010000335.1 GCA_024679435.1 Gammaproteobacteria bacterium
AATACTCACTCACTAATCGATATTTCATGGAATTTTCTTCGCTTTCAAGGCCTCAATTAATCAGGCATTTTCTCATTGGGCTTTCCGGTTCAATGATTATGGTCGCCGCTTTGTTTTATATTTCTGCCAACCCGGGGCAGGGTGTTCAGCCAGAAAAAATTGTCAGTGCCATTTCTCATAGTTCGATCGCGCTTTTCCTTGTTTATATAGTTACCGGCCTGATAGGAGTCTGGTTTCGGGCGATTCGCTACCGCATCCTGATAACGGCTTCCGGAGAGGATGAAGCGAATATTCCGGGCATGAAGAAGATGGTCTTGATAACCGCGGTCCGCGGTATGGTAGTAGATCTTCTGCCAGCGCGGCTTGGGGAGCTGATTTATGTTGCACTCCTGAAAAAGTTTGCTGGCACCAGTATCCCTGCGGGATTTTCCTCGCTGTTGTTCGCAATGATTCTGGACATTGCCGTTCTGGCACCGATCACCATTCTGCTGATTCTTTTTATAGGATTCCCTAATACCGGTCCCCTGAAAGTAGCGATCATTGCGTTGATAATCGTAGTGGGGTTTTATATTGGAATACGCTACATCCTGCCCCGAATCATGTCTTTGCTGAATCGAATAAGTCCGACCTCCGGCTCAATTGTCGGGAAACTGGTCACCATGGCCAATCAACTGAACGATGCCATTCAGTCCACGATTGCTGCGGGAGTATTTGCCCAGATCTTCGGAATTACAATTGTTATCAGGGCCCTGAAATATATCGGTCTTTTGCTGTTGTTTAAAAGTGTAGCAGGTGGAAGTTTCCCCACTCTGGAAGCTTTGTCGAGTTTGAAAATTCTGGCAGCCATGCTTGCATCTGAAATGACCGCTGCGTTACCGATTCCAACGCTAATGAGTTTCGGGGCATGGGAACTGGGAGGGGTCACATTCATGGCTCTGTTCGGTGCACCGCCTCACGAATCGCTGATCTCCTTGATCGCTATTCACATTAAAACTCAGGCATTAGACTATGGCATAGGCCTCACGGCATTGTTTCTGTTGTTTGCGAACGATTCTGCAACTGTAAAGCGTCGCAGAAAGATTTTTCAGGTCCCAGTTTTTACGGCGGGTTTTGCAACAGTTGCGTTGATCAGCATGGTCTCTAGCTGGATATGGCTTAGTAATAGATCTGCGAACTACAGCGTGGTCACAGAATCCAACGCAATCCCTGTTGAGGAGAGGCCCGCCTGGATGCAGAACCTGCGTGGATTTATTGTCTGGTCATCGAACCGATCAGGAAATCACGATATCATGATTATGGATTTACCGCAGCTATCCATACGAAAGCTGACCACTGACCCTCATACCGATACTCACCCTCGAATATCCCCGGATGGCAAAAAAATTGCGTTCGCGCGTTCTATACCGAAATTTCAATCCTGGCGAGACCAGCGGCCGTGGAACATATGGGTGAAGGATATCGCTACCGGAAAGGAACAAAAGATTGCCGATACGGGAACCGCACCGGGTTGGTCTGAGGATGGTACCAAAGTTTATTTTCAGCGTAGCGTCGGCGAAATCTGGTCCTACGACTTCAATTCAGGGAAGGAATCCCAGCTGCTAAAACGCAGTATCGGTAAACTTGGTGGCACTGAACTATTCTGGCCATCTTTGGACGCTTCAGGTCGCCTTGCAGTTTCCTTTAGGGACAATGGCAGACCCACCAACATAATTGTGGAAGATGGCAAGGAAATCGTTGTAGTGGCGAGGGGGTGTATGCTGACATGGTCACCAAACAACGATTTCGCAATGTTCGTTTCCAGCAAGGAGGGTGGAAAACAGAAGAACCAGTTTAATCGATATGATCCGAAAACCGGTTCCATTACCAAATGGCTGGATCTACCGGGGGAGCTTAGCCACGAGTATTGGCCCAGGCTGGATAAAAGTCAGCAGTTCCTGGTATTCGGCGCATCAAGTGGTGGTCACGAACCTGATATTGAAGATTATGAAATAATTTTGTGGAAAACCAGTACTGATAACGCTGAAGCCCAGCGACTTACCTTTGACCGTGGAAATGACAGTTGGCCGGATATATATATCCACCCAAGCCAATAAGAGAAATGGAAAATTTCGCCGCATGATGCGGATTATGATTTTTGCTGTTTTTTACAGGTCACGATTATTCTAAGTGGTGCGGGATACCCCTCTATGATTTTGGTGCAGTCCCCGGGATCAAAAAATCCGGCAACGTTTCAAAGCGAATCCACCGGGTTCGTCGCTGTTCCTTAACGGTGGTTGTGCGGACATCGATAGTAGTGACTTTTTGCTTCCAAAGTCAGGGTTTCCAGGATCAGCTGGCCACCGGATTTCAGGCATCGTCGCAACTCAACGATGTGGTCCAAAGGATTTTTTGATGTGGCTGACCACCATGTTGAAATCGTTCTACAATAAGTAGCAGTCGGGGATAGCATAAATAAAAACCACTAAGGTTAATTTCAGGTAAGTTGTTAAACTTCGACTAATTAGACTTTGAAACGGATAAATGAACGCCGAAGTAAAAATACCCGTCAAATCCGAAATTCGCAACACAACGTGTTACATGTGTGCGTGCCGGTGCGGAATCCGGGTTCATCTTCGCGATGGCGATGTTCGCTACATAGACGGCAATCCTGATCACCCCCTCAATAAGGGTGTCATTTGTGCCAAGGGTGCTTCAGGTATTATGAAGCAGCATTCACCGGCAAGGCTGACGAAGCCTTTGTTACGAAAACCCGGCAGTAATCGTGGCGATGCTGAGTTTGATGAAATAAGCTGGGAACAGGCGTTTTCCATTTTGGAAGAACGGTTAGCCAAAATACGCAAAACCGATCCCAAAAAGTTTGCGTTGTTTACAGGTCGTGATCAGATGCAGGCGCTGACAGGGTTGTTTGCCAAGCAGTTTGGGACTCCCAACTATGCAGCTCACGGAGGCTTTTGTTCGGTCAACATGGCGGCGGGGATGATTTACACTATCGGTGGTTCATTCTGGGAATTTGGTGGCCCGGATCTTGATCGTGCAAAGCTTTTTGTGATGATCGGTACCGCAGAGGATCATCATTCCAATCCGCTTAAAATTGCCATTTCAAAATTCAAGCGCAGTGGTGGAAAGTTTATTTCCATTAATCCGGTACGAACCGGATACTCCGCGATAGCAGATGAATGGGTGCCCATCAAACCCGGCACCGATGGAGCATTGATTCTTGCGCTGATTCACGTGCTGATCAAGCAGGGCCTGTATGATCGTGATTTCCTGGTTCAATACACTAATGCCGCAGAACTGGTAAATCAGCAACAGGAAGATTCTGAATTCGGTATGTTTGTTCGTTCCGAAGTACCTACCGAAGAGGGTTGTTTTGATCCCCAGAATAAACTCTGGTGGGATCGTAATAAAAATGCAGAAGCCGGAGCCAGGGAAGAAGGTGTTGACCCAAGGTTGTTGGGGGCCTATGCGCTCTCCGACGGCACGCC
>JAIBDK010000171.1 GCA_024679435.1 Gammaproteobacteria bacterium
ATCTGTCCATCGGTAATAGATATTACGTTTGTTGGAACGAAAGCGGACACGTCACCCGCCTGGGTTTCGATAATAGGTAATGCCGTTAATGAACCGGTTTTTCCTTTTACTTCACCGTTAGTCCGCTTTTCAACTTCCACTGCATTGATTCTTGCAGATCGCTCCAGAAGGCGTGAGTGCAGATAAAAAACGTCGCCCGGATAAGCTTCACGGCCGGGAGGGCGTTTTAAAAGCAAAGAAATCTGCCGGTAGGCCCAGGCCTGCTTGGTCAGATCATCATAAATAATCAATGCATCTTCACCCTTGTCACGGAAGTATTCGCCCATCGTGCAGCCGGAATAGGGTGCAATGAACTGCTCCGCGGCGGAGTTAGACGCTGATGCTGCAACCACTACAGTGTGATCCATAGCGCCGTGCTCTTCGAGCTTTCTAACTACGCCTGCAATACTGGACGCCTTTTGCCCAATAGCAACGTAGATACATTTAATGCCGGTGCCTTTCTGGTTGATGATTGCATCGATTGCGACAGCGGTTTTACCGGTTTGTCTGTCACCGATAATCAGTTCTCGCTGACCTCGACCAACTGGCACCATGGAGTCAATTGACTTCAGTCCGATTTGCACCGGCTGATCAACTGACTGACGCGCGATTACACCGGGGGCAATCTTTTCGATCGGGGAAGACATCGTATTCTCGATCGCTCCCTTGCCATCGATGGGTTGTCCCAGTGCGTTTACAACACGACCCAGCATTGAGTCACCGGTCGGCACCTCCAATATACGTCCGGTACATTTAACCGTATCGCCTTCTGAAAGATGCTTGTAATCACCCAGGATTACGACTCCCACAGAATCTTGTTCAAGGTTAAGTGCAAGACCAAATGTGTTACCCGGGAATTCAAGCATTTCACCCTGCATCGCCTGGCTTAAACCGTGGACTCGGGCAATCCCGTCAGTCAACATGACGATTGTGCCTTCGGTTGTTGCTTCCGCATCGGATTCGAAGTTCTTGATTCGATCCTTAATCAGCTCGCTGATTTCAGATGGATTCAGTTGTATGGACATTTCTAAAATTTCCTCTAGTTCGAGTTTGCCAGGATTCCAACCAACGAGTGGTTATCGACCAATAGCACCTACAAGTTGTTCAAGTTGCGCCTTAACCGAGCCGTCTACAACCCAGTCACCCGCGCGAATTACGGCTCCACCAATCAGCTCTTCATCAACGTCAAAGTCCAGCTTTACGGTTCTGCCAAGAGATTTTTGTAATACCTCGGCAAACTGCTGTTTCTGGCTATCATCAATATTCGATGCCGTTGTCATCTGCGCCTCAATAATGCTCTCAGCCTCATCCTTTAGCACCACATAGGCCCGCGATATCTCAGGTAAAACATCCACCCTACCGTTGCGAACCAGAAGCCGAACCAAATTAGCGGCTTCAGAACTGAGATTATCTCCCGCTACCGAGGAAACAAGATCAACGATATCTTGATCTGAAGCCTGAGGATTGCTGATAAAAGAAAGCGTATCGCTCTCGGCCGCGATGATAGACAACAATTCGAGTTGATCACTCCAGCCAGCGAGATCTCCCTGCTCTCGAGCCAATTCGAAAATCGCTTTTGCATAAGGTCTGGCCAGGTTAGTTTGATCTGCCATTATGTTCGAGCCCGATTACAGCTTAGCAGCCAGTTGATCGAGAAGATCAGAATGCGCCTTTTCATCGACTTCCCGCTTGAGAATCTGCTGAGCTCCAGCGACAGCCAGTGCACTTACCTGACCACGCAATGAATCTTTTGCCTTGTTGGTCTCGGTCTCGATTTCTTCACGAGCCGCAGCCAGAATACGTTCGCTTTCAGCGCGCGCCTGCTCTCTCATTTCATCGATAATGTCGCCACCCTGCTTTTCCGCATTGCTGACAATTTCGCTAGCCTGGGTTTTAGCTTGCGCAACAAATTGCTCGACCTGCTTAACGCCTTCCGCCTCAGCCTGCTGGCCTTTGTCGGCAGCGGCCAAACCGTCTGCAATCGTTGTTTTGCGCTCGTTCAGGGCACCGATCATGGGCCCCCAGACAAATTTTTTGCTAAACCATACAAAGGCCAGGAAAAAAAGCATCTGCCAGAATAATGTAACGTTAATATTCATCTTGTTTACCTTTAGTTATTTCAGATGATGTATCTGTTTGCCTCGATCTATATCCAGACAACAACACTCTCTGCGGCTAAAGACGTTGCTCGCGTCAGTTAAGCTGCTGCAACCACAAACAGGATGTACATAGACACACCCACAGCGATCATCGGCACAGCGTCAACCAGCCCCATCACGATAAAGAACTGAGTTCTGAGCATCGGGATCAGTTCAGGCTGCCGTGCTGCACCTTCAATAAAACGTCCACCCAGCATACCAATGCCGATTGCTGCGCCCAGTGCGCCCAGGCCCATCATAAGTGCGCCTGCGATGTAAATTAGTGCTGCTTCCATCTTAGTCTCCAAAAATTGTAAGTTGGGTAAAAATAAAAAAAGAAAAGTTTTTGATTAATGTCGGATTTTGTTTTTATCCATTTGCTAGTGGTGTGAGTGCGCCATATCCATATACACGACAGTAAGCACCATAAAAATAAATGCCTGCAGAGTAATAACCAGTATGTGGAAAACCGCCCATATAAATTGTAGAGCACCACCCGAAACGGACAGAATAATACTCGACCCGAACATCAAAGAAATCAGGATAAAAATCATCTCACCGGCATACATGTTGCCGAAAAGACGTAAGGAGTGTGAAACCGGTTTAGCCAGCAATCCCACTGCTTCAAGAAAGAAGTTGATAGGCAGCAACAGGATTTTAAGAACAATGTTCTTCGATTCAAAAGGGTGCATAGTCAGTTCTGCACTGAACCCACCTAATCCTTTTTTTGCAATGCTGTAGTAAATCATCAGGAAAAAAACGCCCAGTGACATGCCAAACGTGACGTTTGGATCAGTGGATGGGACTACCTTTTGATAAGGCACACCCGCTTTTTCCAAAATCAGCGGGATAAGATCTACGGGGATCAAATCCATGAAATTCATCATGAAAATCCAGCAAAAAATAGTTAACGCCAATGGCGCCACGATATCACTTTTGCCGGAAAACGAAGACCGAACGTTGTCGTCGATAAATTCCACCACCATTTCGACAAATCCCTGCGCATTTTCAGGAACACCTGCGGTAACCCTTTTCGCGATTCTAGAAAAAAACAGCAGAAAGAGCGCGCCCATCGCGAAGGACCAGAACAAACTGTCTATATGAACCGCCCAGAAACCCATCTCTGAAATTTCCTCAGCAGAATGCGCAATACCCCATGAGCCGTCGGCTTTGGGGCCGAAAGTCAGGTTCGTCAGGTGGTGACGAATATATTCACCAGACGTCAGTGTTCCAGATGATGCCATTAACTTCTAATTCTAATAAATAACTGTTCTATTTTTAAAGCCAGTTCCGACGAAATCACAACATGTCGCCCGTTCTTTTTTCCGGCTTCATCATTGTCCAGGCACTTGCGAACTGGACAATTATATAACTAATCAACATTTCGACCGGCGCAAGCTGCAGCACAATTAAGCCCAAAGCGATTCCGCCGCCCACTATTACCAGTTTATTCGCCAGTCCCGAAAAAATCGGAATCATCGCAAGATTCCCCGATGTTCTGGTTGCCTCGCTGGCACGCCGGACACTTCTGGCGCTTAGTATTGTCCCCGCTATTGCGAGTCCAGAGCCGTATATTGCCGACCCTGCATTTCTCCCGAGAACGTTCAGATATGCAGATAAACCCTCGGTACTGTCGCTCATGATAAGCACACTTATTGCAGCGGTCACCATCACAATCACCGATGCAACCGTTACCTGAAGTATCAAAACACGCCTGACACTGCTTTCCAGGTCGATTTTTTCACCATTATTCATGGGCTTACCAAAGTTCATGTCACCGCCCGGGCGATCACAAGAGGCGGCGGATTATAAGGGCATCAATAAGGGTGGTCAACCTGCTATGGTGATACAATTTGCATTGTTCTTAAACTATAAAAATTTACTATGATTTGCGGTCATTGTGGGGCAGATAACAAAGCAGGCAGGAAATTTTGCAGCCAATGTGGGCAAAACTTGCCCGCGTTATGCTTAGGCTGTGGCTATGAAAATGACCAAAATGACCGTTTTTGCGGTGGCTGCGGCGTCAATCTGGAGCCCAGCGCCAGTCCAAACGCAGCAAAACCAGACGGGGCGTCGCCAGTTCCTGAGCCTGAACCAGAGCCCAGGCCGGATTTAAAGGGCAAATTCATTGATGAAAAATCACTTGCTCCTCGCCAACAAGCAGAAAAGCGTCAGCTTACCGTTATGTTTTGTGACCTTGCAGACTCCACGGCAATGTCCTCCCGGATGGATCCTGAAGATCTTAGCCAGCTTAATCAACTATATCAGGAGACCTGCAGTTCTGTCGTAGAAGAGTTTGGCGGCTATATCGCACGCTATATGGGAGACGGAGTATTGTGCTATTTCGGTTATCCCCGTGCCCACGAAAATGATGCTGAGCGATCCATTCACGCCGCCTTGCGCATCCAGTCCCGAATAAAAGAAATCAACGAGGAAGGCCTGATGCCGGAATTGATGAGTGTTCGCATCGGAATTGCAACCGGACCTGTGATTGTCGGTGAAGTAGTGGGGACCGGTGCCGCCAGAGAAAGCACTGCGGTCGGAAAAACTCCTAATCTCGCGGCCCGACTGCAATCTCTGGCACAACCCGGAAAGATCGTAATCGCCAACGAAACTCGCATCCTTGCCGGTTCTCGATTCGAGCTAGCCAATACCGGGCAACATCAACTAAAAGGGATTGACACCCTGGTCGATGCCTGGGAAGTACTGAGTGTCTCATCCACCAACAGTCGGTTTGAAGCCCGTGGAAATCAGAAGCTCACTGCTTTTGTTGGAAGAAAACACGAACGAGCGCTGCTGGAAGATTGTTTCGAACAGGCAACTCACCGCAATGGCCAAATTGTTATGCTTTGCGGGGAGCCGGGCATTGGCAAATCTCGATTGATACAGTTTGCCACAGATTTGAGTTCCGACCCGGTAATTACCCTGCAGTGCTCTCCACACCATCAGAATAGTTCTTTATATCCGCTTATTGAATACTTCAGATCTGTTCAACAACAAAATAATGATAACAGCGAGAGCTGGATTGAGTCCCTGCTTGAACAACGTGGAATATCTGATCCGGATGCTCCGGGACTGATAGATAAACTCATAAATGGCACAACCCGCTACCCCATATCCATTCCCGGTCTGCCTTTGCAAAAACAACGAACAATGGAACTGGTTTCTGACATACTGCTCCAATCTCAGACTGACGAATTAAAAGGAAAAGGGAAGGCGGTAATCGTGGTCATAGAGGACCTACACTGGATCGATCACACAACCCATGAACTGTTGAACAGTCTTGTTTTCAACGTCACAGATCAGGCGGCGTTACTGCTTTTCAGTTTCCGACCGGAGTTCATGGCTCCCTGGGTCGGGCCGTCCCATGTTCATCTACTAAATTTGAACCGTATCAGCAACGAACAATGCTATCAAATGATCGTCAACCTTCTCGGGCCGGAAGAATCCGGCGAGATG
>JAIBDK010000356.1 GCA_024679435.1 Gammaproteobacteria bacterium
ATGGCCAGAATACCGATTGCTGAAGTCACTGCTATCGGGTACACGACTCCGATTTTTACCGCGCTGGGTGCGATTGTTATTTTCGGAGAGCGGATCAGGTTCAGAAGAATTTTGGCCATAATTATTGGGTTTTTCGGAACCCTGATTATTTTAAGACCGGGTTTTAATGAAATTTCCATGGGATCACTGGCGCAGTTCTGTGCCGCTCCCTGTTTTGCTATTTCATTTCTGTTCGCAAAAAAGCTTACCCAAACCGAACAATCTGGCGATATATTAGTGATGTTAACAATTTTTTGCACGTTGACTCTGTTACCCGGGGCGCTGATGCAGTGGAGAACCCCACAGTTAGATGAATTGTTGTGGCTGGCTCTAGTCGCAGTATTCGCCACTGCGGGGCATTATGCGCTGACCAGAGCCTTTGCTGCAGCCCCATTGACCGTTACTCAGCCATTTACATTCCTGCAGCTGGTTTGGGCAATCATATTTGGTTTTTTGTTATTTGGCGAAATACCTGATCTCTGGGTTGTTGTCGGAGGATTTACCATTGTTGCTTCGATTACCTATCTGACTCATCGGGAGGCAGTTGCAGATCGAGAATGACAACGTAGAAGAGAAACCGTGAAAAACAGTGTGCGCCTCTAAACGCCCAGTTAGGCGATGTTTTGAAATTATCGTGTTTAAGCCAATTGTTACAAAAAACTATTTACATCAAGGGCGAATAAATTCGATATACTGGAGTGCCTGCTGCCTAGATCCTGTTTTATGTCAGAGTTTGACCCTGTTTCACAAGCTCCTCACATGGGCTTTAGTGTCAAGCGCGCGCGGAAGGAATTTCATTTAACATTGGTAACGTTGGAAAAGCGGGCCGATCGATGCGGCGTATTCAGGGCAATCCTCGGTTCTCGCTGGTATGCCATATGACTCACGCACCTGACCTTGATCTGAATCTGTCGGGCGCACAGTCAGCAGGAGAGAAATGATTGAGCACACCTATTATTATTCTACGCCTCCCATGCAAAGTCCTGAATATTGGAAAAACCACGGTGTAAAAAAAGATAATGTCTAAAAAAATCACAGATGATTTGGTCAGTGAGTTGGAATCACTTAAAGATCAGGGCCTTTACAAGATCGAACGTCAGATTGTATCGAAGCAATCGTCCTTGATATCTGTTCAAACGGAACAGCATTCAGAAGATCAGGGCGGTGACATCAACCGCGAATATATTAACTTTTGCGCCAATAATTATTTAGGACTGGCAGATAGTGAAGAACTAATTTCAGCAGCACGGTATGGGTTAGAGAATCACGGTTATGGGATGGCTTCGGTTAGGTTTATTTGCGGCACTCAGGATATTCATAAACAGCTCGAATCAAGATTATCTAATTTTCTCGAGACAGATGATGCGATTTTGTTTTCTTCCTGTTTTGATGCGAATACGGGTATTTTTGAGGTACTGCTGGATGATCGCGATGCAATTATTTCCGACGCTTTAAATCACGCATCAATTATCGATGGTGTGCGACTGTGCAAGGCCCGAAGATTGCGGTATGCCAACAACAATATGGAAGAGCTTGAGCAAAATTTGAAAGAGTCCGCAGACGCCCGATACAGAATGATTGTTACTGACGGTGTTTTTTCCATGGATGGAGTTATTGCCAGGCTCGAAAATATTTGCGATCTGGCGGAACAATATGATGCGATGGTAATGGTGGATGACAGTCATGCCGTGGGGTTTATGGGTGAAAATGGATCGGGCACCCCGGAATTCTGTGGGGTTAAGGACAGAGTTCAGATAGTTAGCGGTACTTTTGGAAAAGCGCTTGGCGGGGCCAGTGGGGGATATATAGCGGGACCGGCTCCCATTGTCGAAATGTTGAGACAGCGTGCCAGGCCCTATCTTTTTTCAAATTCTGTTGCGCCTGCAATTGTGCAGGCAACACTAAAAGCCCTTGAACTGGTCTCTCAGGGTAGCGAATTGCGCAAAAAGCTGGTGGAGAATTCTATTTATTTTCGTGCCGGTCTGGAAAGCCTGGGTTTTACTTTGGCCGGTGCGCAGCACCCCATTATTCCGGTGATGATTGGTGATGCGATCAAGGCGCAGAAGTTTGCCGGTCTGCTTGGGAGTCTTGGGATTTATGTCACGGCATTTTCGTTTCCAGTCGTACCAAAAGAGCAGGCTAGAATTCGCACGCAAATGAGTGCTGTTCATACGAAGGAGCAGTTGGATACGGCGATAAAAATGTTTGCGCAAGCCGGAAAAAAGTTACAAATACTATAATAAATACCGTGTAATCACAGACTAACCATGAATTAGGATAACGGCGATATGCGAGCATTAGTTAAGGCGAAATCCGAACCAGGATTATGGCTTGAAGAAGTAGATAAACCGATTCCGGGTCCTAATGACGTTTTGATCCGGGTTCGGAAAGCGGCTATTTGTGGAACTGATTTGCACATTTATAACTGGGATGCCTGGGCTCAGAAAACTGTTCCGGTTCCGTTGGTTGTGGGACACGAATATATCGGGATTGTGGAGCAGGTGGGGAATCAGGTTGCGTCGGTTTCAGTGGGGGATCGGGTGTCGGGAGAAGGGCATATTATGTGTGGGATATGTCGGAACTGCCGAGCGGGCAGAGGGCATCTTTGCCGGGATACTCGCGGCGTTGGGGTAAATCGTGCCGGTGCTTTTGCCGATTATGTCTGTATTCCTGCTAAAAATGCCTATGTTGTTCCGGATGATATCTCCGATGAAGTTGCGGCCCTTCTTGATCCATTGGGAAATGCAGTTCATACGACGTTGTCGTTTGATCTGGCGGGTGAAGACGTGCTGATCACGGGTGCTGGCCCGATAGGTTTAATGGCGACTACAGTAGCGAGACATGTTGGTGCTCGACATATTGTGGTAACAGATATCAATCAGGATAAGCTTGATGTTGCGGAGTCTCTTGGTGCAAGCCGCGGGGTTCGTGTCGATCAGGAAGATATTTCAGCTGTGATGCGAGAGTTAGAAATGAAAGAAGGTTTTGATGTCGGTCTGGAAATGTCAGGAAATGCAGGGGCATTGTCTGATCAGATCGCCCATATTAATCACGGAGGAAATATTGCTCTTCTTGGACTGTTTCCTTTTGATCCGGAAATTCCGCTTAACGATGCGATTTTTAAGGGGGTAACGTTAAAAGGTATTTACGGGCGCGAGATGTTTGAGACATGGCATAAAATGATTGCTATGCTGGG